>JAGPGI010000362.1 GCA_018056045.1 Paracoccus sp. (in: a-proteobacteria) | reverse complement strand
ATGAGATCGGCACCCGCCCCCTGAACGAGGATGTGGTGATCCAGACCTTTGACGACCGCGTGGTGGTCGAGCAGTTCGACCCCGATACCGGTGAGCTGGCGCAGATCGTCCTGACCATCGAACAGCTCGAGGAGTTGCGCGCGGCGCTGAACCTGCCCGAAGGCAATTACCGGCTGGAGCGGCGCTAGTCGATCCGGAACAGCTTGTCGCGCGAGCTCGCGCCCCGCACCAGAACCAGCCGCGATTTCGCCACCCCCAGCGCCTTGGCCAGCAGCTTGATGACAGCGGCATTGGCCTTGCCGTCCTCGGGGACCACGGTGACGGTGACCCGGATCGTCTCGCCATCCAGCGTGACCGCGTTGCGCGCGGCGCGGGGCGTGACGCGGACGGCGATTTCGCGGCCGGATTGCGCAAGATGGCTGAGATCGGTCATGCGCTCTTGAACCCCCAACGCGGTGAAATGACAATGCCGCGTCTGGCATCCGCCCCCCGGCACGACTATCTGGGAGGAACCAGTCCCGAGGTCCGAATGCAATATACCGATCCCGCCACGCTGTCTTTTCTGCGCAACCGCCGCTCGCATCCGCCCAAGATGCTCAGCGGGCCACCGCCCACGCGCGACGAGTTGATGGCGCTTCTGGAACTGGCGGCGCGCGTGCCCGATCACGGCAAGCTGGAGCCATGGCGTTTTGTCGTGCTGGAACGCGCGGCGCTGGACCGCCTCGCGCCCGTGCTGGCGGGTCATGTGGCAGCCCAGGGCGGCGACGAGGCGGCGGTGGAAAAAGCGCGCTCGGCCTTTGATTCGCCGGTGATCGTCGTCGTGATCTCTGCCCCGGTGGCGAGCCCCAAGATCCCGCAATGGGAACAGTTCCTTTCGGCCGGAGCCGTCTGCCTTGAGCTGGTCAATGCCGCGCTGGCGGCCGGCTACGGCGCGGCATGGCTGACCGGACCTGCCGCGCAGCCCTGCTTCGCCGAGACCCAGCTGGGCGTTCAGGACGGCGAGCAGGTCGTCGGCCTGATCCATATCGGCCAGCGCGGCGCGACGCCCCCCGACCGCCCGCGCCCGGATATCGCCAGCAAGACGAGCTTTCTCGAATGATCCTGCGCGCGCTTTCCCTCGCCTGGGGCGATTTGTTGCGGCCGCGCATCTTTGGCGTGGTGGCGCTTGGCATCGGGCTGACGATTCTGCTGTTCGTGGTGCTGCAGGCCGGCGCCTTCTGGGCAATCCGCAACTTCGCCCCCGAGACGCTCAGCCTGCCATGGATCGGCGCGGTGCCCGTGGCCCCCGCCCTGTCATGGAGCTCGCTTTTGCTGTTCCCGCTGATGAGCATCTTTCTGATGGTGCCGGTCGCGGCCGGGTTTTCGGGCCTCTTCGCCGAGCGCGTCTCCGAGGCGGTCGAGGAAATCCACTATCCCGGCGCCAAGGGCGTGCCGGCGAATTTCTGGGACGGGCTCTGGGAATCGCTGGCGATCGTGGGCGCGGTGATCGGCGTCACGCTGGTCACGCTGATCCTGACGCCGTTTCTGGGGCCGCTGGCCTCGGTCCTCTATTTCGCCGGAAACGGCTGGCTGCTGGGGCGCGAGTTCTTCCAGATGGCCGCACGGCGCCACCTGCACGGGCCACAGGCCAATGCGCTGCGCCGCCGTTACGCGACGCAGGCGACGCTGCTGGGGGTGCTGATCGCCATGCTGCTGACGGTGCCGGTCCTGAACATCGTCGGCCCGATTCTGGCGGCGGTGGCCTTTACCCACCTGTTCCATCTCAGCCGCGGCTGAACCAGCCCTCGACATCCTCGCGGGTGATGACGCCGCCCAGAATGATATAGGCGATGATGCCCCACAGCACCCCGGCGATGATAGTGGCCATGATCGCCTTTTTCTTCAGCTTGGGTTCATGGGGCGCGCCGGCGGGGGTGCCGGGCGTCACCTCGCCGACATCGGCCTGACTTTGCTGGCCGATCGGCAGCAGCACGAACAGCACCAGAAACCACAGGACGGCATAAAGGACGACGCCTCCGGTCAGATTCATCAGACCTGCTCCAGCTCAATGAGGGTGCCGTTGAAATCCTTGGGATGCAGGAACAGAACCGGCTTGCCATGGGCGCCGATCTTGGGTTCGCCGGTGCCAAGGATGCGCGCGCCCTGCGCCCGCAACTTGTCGCGCGCAGCGATGATGTCATCGACCTCATAGCAGATGTGATGGATGCCGCCCGAAGGGTTCTTGTCCAAAAACCCCTGAATGGGACTGGCCTCGCCCAGGGGATAGAGCAGCTCGATCTTGGTGTTGGGCAGTTCAATGAACACCACGGTCACGCCATGCTCGGGCTCGTCCTGCGGCGCGCCAACCCTGGCACCCAGAACATCGGCATATTGCTTGGATGCCGCCTGCAAATCCGGCACGGCAATGGCGACATGGTTCAGGCGTCCGATCATCTGGTCCTCCGTCGTTTGCGCCCTTCTAGGATCATCGCGCGCCGGGGGAAAGGAAAACAAAACAGCGTTAACGGCTTCTTAGTCAAATGGCGCGAATCTGGGGGCATACGGCGATTCTCAGTTAGGACATTCACGATGATCCAAGTCGAAAGCACCGATGGCGACCCGCTTCCCACATGGCGCGCCCGCCTGCCGAACCGTCCCCTGACCGGCCTGACCGTTCTGGTGGTCGAGGACTCGCGCGTCGCCTCCGAGGCGGTGCGCCTGCTCTGCCTGCGCTCTGGCGCGCGCATCCGCCGCGCCGACTGCCTGCGCACCGCGCTGCGCCACCTGCAGACCTATCGCCCCGGCGCAGTGATCATCGACATGGGCCTGCCCGACGGGAACGGCGCCGACATGATCGCCACCCTTGCCAAGGCGCAGCCACGCGTGCCGGTGGTGCTTGGCATCTCGGGCGATCCGGACAATCGCGACGCGGCGATGGCGGCGGGGGCGGACGGCTTCATGACCAAGCCGATCGAAAGCCTTGCCGCATTCCAGCAGGCGATCCTGTCGGCCCTGCCCCCCGAGCTCAGCTTCACCGGCCTGCGCAGCCTGCCCGATGACGTGATCACCGCCGATCCCGAGGCGCTGCGCGACGATCTTGCGCATGTGGCCGCGGTGCTGTCGCTGGCCGATGACACCGCCGGCATCGACTACATCGCCCGCTTCCTTGCTGGCGTGGCGCGTTCGGCGCATGACCGCATGCTTGAGGATGCCGCGACCGCGCTGGCGCGCGACCATGCCGAGGGGCGGGCGCTGGCCACCGATCTGGCGCGGATCAGCGGGCTGGTGCAGGACCGTCTGGCCGCTGTTCGGATCAGCTGAGAGCGGCGGATCAGCCGGGCAGAAACGGCGCCGTCAGATCGCTGAGGCTCTGGCGCTGGCGTCCCTCTGCATCGAAATTCGCGGGCGCAAGCCATGTTTCATGGGCGCGCGCCAGATCGGGCCAATCGCGGTCGATGATCGCATACCAGGCCGAATCGC
>JAGPGI010000046.1 GCA_018056045.1 Paracoccus sp. (in: a-proteobacteria) | reverse complement strand
GATTTCGCGACGGCGCTGGGGCAATGCGTGGCGAATTTCGGCTGGCTCGAGGAAATCATCAAGCGCACCATCTATGCGCTGGACCGCGCGCGGCTGGCCGATGACCTGACGCAAGAGGAATTGCAGACCTGGCTCACCCATATCGGCCAGATCTCGGATGATTCCATGGGCACGCTGATCGACCAGCTTGACGCCGCCATGCGCCGCTATCCGGGGCTGCGCGACCGCAACCGCATCACCGACCGCCTGACCGCGATCCGGCTGCATCGCAATCTTTTGTGCCATGCCTCGTGGCGCCCGACCGAGGACAAGACCCGCTGGCATCCTGCATTCGTCAACACCAAGGGCGAGGTCTTTGACCACGGGCTGAGCCTTGCCGATCTGGAAGCGGTCAGCGCCGATACGGTCGAGATCGGCACCCGCGTGTTGCGCGTCATGCGTGCCACCGGGGTCGAAGGTTACTGGGCCGGTGATGACGAGGCGTAAGCCCCGCGTTGCAAGACCGCGCGCCATCCGCTAACACCGCCTCACCCTTAGATATGAGTGTTCCATGTCCGCCCAGAAACCGGGGCAAAACGCCTCTCCGCTTCGTCTCGGCATCGCAGGTCTCGGGACGGTCGGCACCGGCACCGTCAAGATCATCCAGAAACATGCCGCGATGCTCAGCTCGCGCGCAGGTCGTCCGGTGGCGATCACCGCCGTCAGCGCCCGCGACCGGATGAAAAACCGCGATGTGGACCTGTCCGGCTATGCTTGGGAAACCGATGCCCGCGCGCTGGCCGTGCGCGATGATATCGACGTCTTCGTCGAGCTGATCGGCGGCGATGAAGGCATCGCCCGCGAGGCGGTGACCGCCGCGCTGAAGGCCGGCAAGGATGTCGTCACCGCCAACAAGGCGCTGCTGGCGATCCACGGTCAGGAGCTGGCCGAACTCGCCGAGGCGCATGGCCGCGTCATCCGCTTCGAGGCCGCCGTCGCCGGTGGCATCCCGATCATCAAGACCATGACCGAGTCGCTCGCCGGCAACGAGATCCGCCGCGTCATGGGCGTGATGAACGGCACCTGCAACTATATCCTGACCCGGATGGAGAATGCCGGCCTGCCCTATGAAACGGTCTTCGAAGAGGCCCGCCAGCTTGGCTATCTTGAGGCCGATCCGACGCTGGACGTGGGCGGGATCGACGCCAGCCACAAGCTGGCGCTGCTGGCCGCCATCGCCTTTGGCGCCAAGCCCAGCTTCGGCGCCGTCGAGATCGAGGGGATCGAGCGCGTCAGCATCGACGATATCCGCCGCGCCGCCGACATGGGTTACCGCATCAAGCTGCTGGGCGTGGCGCAGATGACCGGCCGCGGGCTGGAACAGCGCATGTCGCCCTGTCTTGTCCCCGCCGAAAGCCCGCTGGGGCAATTGCAGGGCGGCACCAACATGGTCGTGGTCGAGGGCGACTCGGTCGGCCAGATCGTCCTGCGCGGCGCCGGCGCTGGCGAAGGCCCGACCGCCAGCGCGGTCATGTCCGACGTGGTCGAGATCGCGCGCGGCGTGCGCATGCCCAGCTTTGGCCAGCCGGCATCCGAGCTTGTCACCCCGCAGGCGGCGCGCACCGCCGTGCCGGCGGCCTATTACATCCGCCTGCAACTGACCGACAAGCCGGGCGCGCTGGCCAAGGTCGCCTCGATCCTGGGCGAGGCCGGGATCTCGATCGACCGCATGCGCCAATATGGCCATTCGGAAACGGCGGGCATCGCGCCGGTGCTGATCGTGACCCACAAGACCACCCCCGACGCCATCGACCACGCCATCGAGGCCCTGCCCAAGACCGGTGTCATTGCCGGCGAGCCGGTCGAGCTGCGCATCGAGGAAGTCTGACAGGATAAACACGTCCGACAGGAAAACGGGGCGCGCGGGTCTGCCGGGCGCCCTTTTTCGTGGTCAGCGCGCGGCCTGGCCCTCGGTGCTCAGATGGCGCAGCCCGTGGGTCACGTCGGCGCGCACCGCCAGCCTCAGCCCCGGCTCGTCCCCGGCGCGCAGCGAGGCGAGGATCATGCGGTGATGGCGCGGCGGCTCGTGCCGCTTGACCCGGCCATAAACCGCCCGCATCGTCGGCCCCAGTTGCAGCCAGACGGTTTCCACGATGGCCAGCATCGCCGGGGCCTGCGCGCGCAGGTAAAGGATGCGGTGAAACTCCAGATTGGTGCGGATATAGCCCACGGCATCGTGACGCTCGACCGCCTCGCCGATGGCGGCGTTGATGACCGCCATGCGCTCGATCAGCGCCTGATGCGCGCGCGGCAGCGCCCGCGCCGCCAGTTCCGGCTCGATCAGTCCGCGCAGCGCCGCCAGCTCCTCGATCCGCTCGACCGAGAGTTCCGGCGTCGCGATCCGCCCCGACGACGATAGCGTCAGCGCGCCCTCGGCCACCAGCCGCCGCACCGCCTCGCGCGCAGGCGTCATCGAGACGCGATGCTCGGCCGCGATGCCGCGCAGGGTCATCGGCAGACCGGGCGGCAACTCCCCCAGCATGATGCGCTGACGCAGGTTGCGGTAAAGCCGCTCATGGGCCGGGGACTCGGGGGGGCGCGCTGAGTTCATGCCCCCTTGTGATCACAAAACCCGGCGCCGTCAATCACCGGCCGGACCGGCATCCTCGTCGTCACGAAAGCGCCATGCCAGCAACTCGTGCCCATGCGCGCGCAACCACGCCCGGTGGCGGGCATAGTCGGGCATCAGCCGCGCCGTGGCCGCCCAGAAGGCCGGCGAATGATCCATATGCGCCAGATGCGCGACCTCATGGGCGGCGACGTAATCCAGCACCTCGGGCGGGGCCATGGCCAGCCGCCAGGAAAACATCAGCCGCCCGTCATGGGTGCAGCTGCCCCAGCGCGAGCGGGTGTCGCGCAGAGACAAGGCGTGGAAAGGACGTCCCAGCGCGCCGGCATGGCGGTCGCAGGCGGCACTCAGCCGGGCATGGGCCAGATGCTTGAGAAAGGCTGCGACCACCACCCCCGCGGGCCGGCCCTGCGGCACCAGCAGCGCCTCATCCGTCAGCGCGACCCGCCGCTGATCCGTGGGCGTGACCAGCCGCGCCCGCCCCTCGACCGGCAGCATGGCGCCATGACCGACGATCTGCAGGGCCGGCATCTGCGCGCGCATGCGCCGCAACCACTCGGCCCGCGATTCGGCAAAGGCGCGCCCGTCCTGCACCGAGACGCGATTGGGCAGGGTCAGCACCACCTCGCCACCGGCGCGCGCGACGCGTAGGGTCATGCGCCGCGCCCGGGCCGAGCGGCGCAGGATTACCGGAATGTCGCCTCCGACCAGAATGCTGCTCATCGTCTCCGCATGCGCCCTTGTTTCGCTTTCTGCCATCCGATCCGAGGCCGCGTTTCGCCGCAAGGGGAAAAGCCTTTGACACCCCGCGCAGGCTGTGGCAGGGGACAGCGGATTTACCTAACCGTGGCAGAAAGAGAATACCATGCCCAAAGAGGAATGGGGCACGAAGCGCCTTTGCCCCCAATGCAATACGCGCTTCTATGACCTGAACAACGACCCGATGACCTGCCCGGCCTGCGGTGCGGAATTCACCCTTGAAAGCCTGACCAGCGGCCGCGCGCGTTCGCTGATCTCGGAAAAGACCGCCGCACGCGACACCGACCAGGCCGATCTGGTCGATGACGAGGATCTGGACGATGACGCCGATGCCGGCGATCTGGACGACGATCTGCTGGATGACGACGATGATGACGGCGACGTGTCGCTGGACGAGATCGCCGACATGCCCGACAGCGACGACGACTGATCCTATCGCGATCGCGAAAATCACCCCGCCCGGCATGGCCGCGGCGGGGTTTTTCATGGGCCGGACCGCGCCGCGCCCTCAGGCGGCCGAAAGCAGGATCACGCCCCCGATCAACACCCCGCATCCGATCAGCCGCCACGGCCCTACCGCCTCGCGCAGGATCAGCATGCCCATCAGCGCGCCCAGCATCATCGACATCTCGCGCATCGGGGCCACGAGGCTCAGCGGCGCGCCCGCCGAGAGCGCCGTCAGAACCAGAATATAGGGCAGCGGCGACAGCAGCCCGACGCCAAGTCCGATCCACCAATATCCCCGCATCAACGCCATGGCGCGGCGGGGATCCGCCAGCACCAGCGGCAACAGCAGACCGACCCGCAACAGGTTCGAGAACCAGTCCAGCACCACCGGCGCAATGCTCAAAACCTTGACCGCATAGGCATCCACGACCGTATATGCCGCGATCAGCCCGCCCGTCGCGCCGCCCCAGCGGATGCCGGCCTGCCCGCCCGGGCGCGTGAACGTCGCCAGCCTGCCCTGCGTGGCGATCAGCAGAATCCCGATGACGACCAGAACCAGCCCGATGAGGCCGCTTGCCGTCGGCGCCTCGCCCAGGATCAGGAAGGCACCGATGGTCGACAGCATCGGACCTGTTCCGCGCGCGACCGGATAGACCACCGAAAGATCGGCGACCCGATATCCCCGCTGCAGGCACAGGTTGTAGCCCAGATGGATCAGCCCGCTCAGCAGCACAAAAGCGATGCCGCGCCATGTCCAGCCGATCCGGCCCTGGGCCAGCAGATAGATCACCCATGGCCCATAGGCGATGCAGGCGATCAGGCTGTAGACAAACACGAAAACCGGCCCGACCGGGGCGGCGCGTTTCGCCAGCAGGTTCCAGCCGGCATGGATGAACGAGGCAAGAACGACCAGAAACAACGAGGCAAGTGTCATGGAGACCCCTTTGCGCCAAGGGCGCGGTTGATCTCGACGTCTTCTCCGCTGGGCTTTTGTCCCTTGGGTGCAGCCGCGGAACGCCCCGGTCTCTGCAACGCTCGGTCCTGCGGCAGGCGCCCGGAACCCTGGTTGCCACTCGGTCGATGGCTGACGCCAGACCCGATCAGGGCTGCGCCGCAAGCCCCCGAGGCGCCGGACCCCGCAGCCCAAAAGCAAAACCCCGGCTGATCCAGCCGGGGCTTTATCTGCGATGGCGCGAGGCCGTCGGAAATCATGGTGGGCGATAACGGATTTGAACCGCTGACATCTTCGATGTGAACGAAGCGCTCTACCGCTGAGCTAATCGCCCGGTCCGGGCTAGATAGCCGCAGTCCGTTCCTGCCGCAAGGGGCAAGTGGCGAAAATTTCACGCCGCGTCGGGCGGCTGATCCTCGGGTCTGCGTCGCAGGCGCAGGGTGATGATCTCGGCTCCGCTCGGGTCCAGGCGGCGGCTGACGCGGCCCCGCCCCAAAGGCGGCAACGCCAGCGTCATGCCCGCCGCGATGGCATCGCCCAGCTCGGCGAGCGTTGCCTCGACGACGGGTTTGATATCGCTGCTGCGCAAGCCTGTGCGGCGGACAACATGCGCCACCAATTGCCGCTTTTGCAGCACCTTGGCGTTCTCGGGGTCGGGCTCGGATTCGAATTGTCGATCTGTTCTCGCCATCAACGAACTCCTCATGGTTATGCGGAGCACGGGACCAAGACAAAACCGCGCGGGACGGGCCCGCGCGGTTTCGGTATCAATGTGCGACGGTCGCGCCGCCGCTGCCTTGGTCGCGTGCCGCAGCCAGCTTGCTGGCCTCGGCGGCCTCCTCTGCAGCTTCGTCCCATTCGATGGGCTCGGGCTTGCGCACCAGTGCATGGGCCAGAACCTCACGCACATGGCTCACAGGGATGATCCTGAGCCCCTCCTTCACATTGGCCGGAATCTCGGCCAGGTCCTTCTCGTTATCGACCGGGATCAGCACGGTCTTGATGCCGCCCCGCAGCGCCGCCAGCAGCTTTTCTTTCAGGCCGCCGATGGCCATGGCATTCCCGCGCAGCGAAACCTCGCCGGTCATGGCGATGTCCTTGCGCACCGGGATCTGCGTCAGCACCGAGACGATCGAGGTCACCATGGCAAGGCCCGCCGAAGGGCCATCCTTGGGGGTGGCTCCGTCGGGCACGTGGACATGGATGTCGATGGCATCGAATTTCGGCGGCTTCACCCCGATCTGGGGCGCGATCGAGCGCACATAGCTCGCCGCCGCGTCAATCGATTCCTTCATCACCTCGCCCAGTTTCCCGGTCGTCTTCATCCGGCCCTTGCCCGGCAGTTTCAGCGCCTCGATCTGCAGAAGATCGCCGCCGACCTGCGTCCAGGCCAGGCCCGTCACCACGCCGATCTGGTCATCCTTTTCGGCCAGACCGTAGCGATGCCGGCGCACGCCCAGATATTCCTCGGCCTTGGCCGGGTCGACCTCGACGGTCTTGACCTTGCCCTTGAGGATATCGGTCACCGCCTTGCGGGCCAGCTTCGCGATCTCGCGTTCCAGCGACCGCACGCCCGCCTCGCGGGTGTAGTAGCGGATCACATGGGTCAGCGCGGCATCGGTCACCGAGAACTCACCCTTGCGCAAGCCGTTCGCCGCGATCTGCTTGGGCAGCAGGTGCTGGCGCGCGATCTCGCGCTTTTCGTCCTCGGTATAGCCGGCCAGAGGGATGATCTCCATCCGGTCAAGCAGCGGTCCAGGCATGTTGTAGCTGTTGGCCGTGGTCACGAACATCACGTTGGACAGATCGTATTCCACCTCAAGATAGTGGTCGACGAAAGTCGCGTTCTGTTCCGGGTCCAGCACCTCGAGCATGGCCGAGGCCGGGTCGCCGCGGAAATCCTGGCCCATCTTGTCGATTTCATCGAGCAGGATCAGCGGATTCGTGGTCTTGGCCTTTTTCAGCGCCTGAATGATCTTGCCCGGCATCGAGCCGATATAGGTCCGGCGGTGGCCGCGGATCTCGGATTCGTCCCGCACCCCGCCCAGCGAAATGCGGATGAATTCGCGCCCCGTGGCCTTTGCCACCGACCGGCCAAGGCTGGTCTTGCCGACGCCCGGAGGCCCGACAAGGCACAGGATCGGCCCCTTGAGTTTGGCCGAACGGTTCTGCACCGCCAGATATTCGACGATGCGTTCCTTGACCTTTTCCAGCCCGTAATGGTCGGAATCCAGCACGGCTTCGGCCTTGCCCAGATCCTTGCGGATGCGGGATTTCACGCCCCATGGCAGCGACAGGAGCCAGTCCAGATAGTTGCGGCTGACCGTGGCCTCGGCCGACATCGGCGACATCGACTTCAGCTTCTTCAGCTCGGCATCGGCCTTTTCACGGGCTTCCTTGCTGAACTTGGTCGCATTGATGCGCTCTTCCAGCTCGGTGATTTCGTTGCCGCCATCCTCGCCGTCGCCCAGCTCCTTCTGAATGGCCTTCATCTGCTCATTCAGATAGTATTCGCGCTGGGTCTTCTCCATCTGCGTCTTGACGCGGGACTTGATCTTTTTCTCGACCTGCAGCACCGACATTTCGCCCTGCATCAGGCCATAGACCTTTTCCAGACGCTCGGCGGTGACCAGCGTTTCCAGCAGTTCCTGCTTCTTGTCCAGCGCGATGCCCAGATGGCCGCTGACCAGATCGGCCAGACGCGCGGGTTCGCGCGCCTCGGCCACGGCCGAGACGACTTCCTCGGGAATGTTCTTGCGCACCTTGACGTAACGCTCGAATTCCTCGGCGACGGCACGGGTCAGCGCCGACAGCGTGTCGGCGTCGCCGGCCTCTTCGGTCAGCGCTTCGCAGGTGGCTTCGAAATAGTTGTCATTGGGCACGAAACCGGTGATCCGGACACGCTCGCGCCCCTCGACCAGCACCTTCACGGTCCCGTCGGGCAGTTTCAGCAGTTGCAGCACGTTCGCCAGCACGCCGGTGCGGAAAATCCCGTCGGCCGCAGGCTCATCCACCGCCGCATCCTTCTGCGCCGCGAGAAGGATCGGACGGTCCTGCTCCATCACCGCTTCGAGGGCCCGCACCGACTTGTCACGCCCGACAAACAGCGGCACGACCATATGGGGAAACACCACGATATCCCGCAACGGCAGGACCGGATGGGAGGTATGAGCGAATTCGTTCATTTATTGGGTCCTTTCTCGCCAAGAAACCCGGCCCCTGGGATCAGGCAGCACGCATTTCCTGCTGACGGACAAGATAGGAAGCTCGGAGGTCGGGTTCAATGGCCGAATGGTTCGCACTTCGTTCACTCCGCACACGCAACCCCTTGCACTGGATCGAAAATGGCCCCCGGGGCGGTTCGCACCCGGAGGCCGCTTGCATAAAGTTTAACACAAAAACCTTTGGCAATCAGCCTTTATCGCGAAAGAAGTCGTTGATCTGTTCGTCGGCTTCTTCCTTGGTCCAGCCGTATTTTTCCTGCAGCTTGCCGGCCAGCTTGTCCTTTTTGCCGGCCATCTCGGTGACCTCGTCATCGGTAAGGTCCCCCCATTTCTCGCGCACGCTGCCTTTCAGCTGGTTCCACTTGCCTTCGATGATATCCCAGTTCATGGCGTTTCCCTCCTGTTCGGATATGTTGCGTCCTGTGAGAAGGGAACGCGGCAGGACGGGCCAGGGTTGCAAGAAAACCCGGCCGACCGCGGTCTGACCGCCCCCTGCGGGCCGCGGTCATAGCCCGATCCGGGCTAGAATTTCATCCCGAGTTCAAAGCTCGCGCCGTCGGTGCCAATGCCGAAACTGGCCGCGCCAAAGCTGAGGCCGATCAGCGCGCCGGTCCAGACCTGCTGCGGGCTGTGATGCCCCGCATGGACCCTGCTCCAGCCGGTCAGGCCGGCCGCGCCATAGGCGAAGGCTCCGGCCTCGGGCTGGTCGTCAAAGCACTTCCCGGCCAGATCCGCCGCGCCGAAAAACGCCATCGCCGCATGGCCCGAGGGAAATCCCCCCATCTCGCCGGATGGACGGCGGGCGACGGGGGCGTCGATATATTCCTTCATTGCCCAGACCAGCGCGGTTTGCAGCAGGCCGCGAACGGCGAAATCCTCGGCCCGGTCCTGATCGACGGCGCAGACCGCCGCCGCCAGCGGCAGCCCGTATTTCATCGCCGTGCCGAACTGCTCGAACGGGTCGGCGCCGGCAGGCGCGGCAAGCGCCGCGGCACAGAGGATCGCCGCCGCCCTCATTCACCACCCAGCCGGATCACCCGGTCCATGCGTGCAGCCAGTTCAAGGTTATGGGTGGCGATCAGCGCCGAAAGGCCGGTGGCGCGCACCAGCGCCATCAGCACGTCAAAGACCTTGTCCGAGGTTCCGGGATCAAGGTTTCCGGTCGGCTCATCGGCCAGCAAAAGCGCGGGCGCATTCGCCAGCGCCCGGCAAAAGGCCACGCGCTGCTGCTCGCCCCCCGAAAGCTGGGCCGGACGATGATCGGCGCGGTGGCTCAAGCCCACGCGGATCAAAAGGTCCTGCGCGCGGGCCTGCGCGGCGCGGTCCGCGACGCCATTCGCCAGTTGCGGCAGCACGATGTTTTCGGCGGCGGTGAATTCGGGCAGCAGATGGTGGAACTGATAGACAAAGCCCAGCGCCTCGCGCCGTGCCCCGGTCCGGCTGCGGTCGCTCTCATCGCTCATGTCGCGGCCGTTCAGGAGCACGCGCCCGCTATCGGCCGTATCCAGAAGCCCGGCAATATGCAGAAGCGTCGATTTCCCCGCCCCCGAGGGCGCGACCAGCGCCACCACCTCGCCGCGCCCGACCGAAAGCGACAGGTCGGAAAGCACCGGCACCGGCGCCGGGCCGCCCTTGCCATAGGTCTTGGAGATCCCCTCCAGCCGCAACACGTCACTCATAGCGCAGCGCCTCCACCGGGTTCATGCGGGCCGCGCGGCGGGCCGGGAATATGGTCACGACGAATGACAGAAACAGCGACAGCCCCACGGCCTTGGCGATGTCGATGCCGCGCAGCTTGGCCGGCAGCTCATAGATGCCGCGCACCGAGGCATTCCACGCCCCCCCGTTCGAGACCCAGTTCAGGAAGGTCATGATATGTTCGACATTCAGCGCCAGGGCCACGCCAAGGATCACCCCCGCGATGGTGCCAAGAACGCCGGTGAATGCCCCGCACAGAAAGAACACCCGCAGGACCGCGCCCTCGGTCAGGCCCATGGTGCGCAGGATGCCGATATCGCGGCCCTTGTTCTTCACGAGCATGATCAGCCCCGAGGTGATGTTCATCGACGCGATCAGCACCAGAATCCCAAGGATCAGGAACATCACGTTATCCTCGATATCCAGCGCACGCAGGAAATCGCCCGAGGCATCGCGCCATGTCCAGACCTGTGCCTGCTCGCCCGCCGCATCCAGAAGCTGCGGTGTCCAGTTGTCGACCGCCTCGGGATCGCTGACAAAGACCTCGATCTCGTCGGCGACGCCCTCGCGGTTGAAAAAGCTCTGCGCCTCGGCCATCGGCATATAGATGCGGGTTCGGTCGATATCATAGCGCCCGGCGGAAAACACATAGACCACGTCATAGCTTTCGCGGCGCGGCGTGGTGCCAAAGGGGGTCTTGGCGCCCTGCGGGGCGGTCAGTTGCACCTTGTCGCCGACGCCCACGCCCAGCTCGCGCGCAAGGCCGACGCCAAGCGCGACCCCCTTGTCGAAATCACCGATATTGCCGCCCGAGGTTTCGGGATCGGCGATCCGCTCCATCGCCTTCAGCGCCTCCAGCGTGACGCCGTAGACCTCGGCCACATTGGCGGCATCGGCCTGGCTGGCCATGACCTGCGCACGCACCACCGGATTGGCGCGGGTCACGCCGGGGATCTGGGCGATCTTTGCCGCCAGCGCGTCGTAATCCGAAATCCGGCCAGGGCTGATATAGGTCTCTTCGGTCAGATCGTTATAGAACGAGGTCGGCGCGTAATAGACGGTGCTATGGGCGTTCGCGCCCAGAATGGTGTCGACATATTCGGCACGGAACCCTGCCCGCACCGCCAGCGTGGCGATCAGCGCCATCACCCCCAGCGCAATGCCGATCAGGCTGATCCAGGTCATCACGCTGACCCCGCCCTCGGCCCGGCGGGCGCGCAGATAGCGCCATGCGATCAGGAACTCATAGCGCGAAAACGGGGCGGGGCTCGCCATCGGTCACCTGTCAGTTATACCGCGCCTGCTTGGCCCGGCGCGCCGGATTATGCAAGCCAACAAGGGCGTGACCCTGCTTGCAGCAGGCCGCGCCCCACCGCTAACCTGAGCCGCGAAACGGAGGCCGCGATTTGCACGATATCATCAGCACTGCGATCAGGCCTGCCGAACCGGGCGATCTTGTCGCGATCCAGACCATCGCCGAGGCGGCCTATCGCCCCTATGTCGCCCGCAACGGATTGGAACCGGCCCCGCTGCACGAAGATTACGCCGCCCGCATCGCGGATGGTCAGCTTTGGCTGCTGCTGGAAGAGATCGCCCCCGGCGGCCCCGCGCATGAACGGCCCTGCGGCTTTCTGGTGCTGATCGAAAAAGACGATCACCTGCTTTTGGACAATATCGCTGTCGATCCCGCCGCGCATGGCCGGGGTCATGGCCGCGCCCTGCTGGATTTCGCCGAAGGCTATGCCGAATG
>JAGPGI010000361.1 GCA_018056045.1 Paracoccus sp. (in: a-proteobacteria) | reverse complement strand
AAGTTCGACTACAAACTGGCATGGATGGAGCGCCTGCAGAGCCGTGCGCGGGCGCTTCTGGACAGCGAAATGCCGGTGCTGATGCTGGGCGACTATAACGTCATCCCCGAACCCCGCGACGCCGCCCATCCCGAAAGATGGACCGATGACGCGCTCTTTCAGCCCGAAAGCCGCGCCGCCCTGCGCCGCATCGCCTTTGACGGCTGGGCAGATGCCCTGCGCCTGCGCGATCCGGACGCCTCGCGCGGCCCCTTCACCTTCTGGGACTATCAGGCTGGCGCCTGGCAAAAGGACAATGGCATCCGCATCGACCATATCCTGCTGTCGCCGCAGGCCGCCGACCTGATGATTGATCTGGGCATCGACCGGGACGAACGCGCAAAGGACAAGCCCAGCGACCATGTCCCGGTCTGGGTCGATCTGGACGCCTGAGCTTTCGCGGCCCCAGGGCCGGCTTCTTTCATGTCCAAATATCCCGGGGGAACGCCAATGGCGCCCCATTCAGGGGCGCCATTGGCGTGGGGGCAGAGCCCCCGGTCATGACTCGCAGCCCAGCCCGGGCTGCTCAGGTCGGATCGTTCAGATCGCCATCGCCCCGGATTTCGCCGTCATCGCCAAAGCGGGCGTCGTCGTCATATTCGTCTTCGCCCTCGCCGACATATTTCGACGACAGCGCGATCGAGTGATTGTCGTGGATCGGGTCCATGACGATATCCGCCGGAATCTCGCCCGCCAGCCATTCGCGGATCTCGTCCTTGGTCTCGTCGACCTCCTGCCCGGTCACCTCGGCGATATAGGCGATGAAAGAGCGTTGGTCGCCGTCGATCTCGTCCAGTTCGACCTCGTCGGCCTCGGGCCATTTCTCGATGATGGCTTCGAAGAAGGCAGGCCAGTTCTCACTGACATGGGCCCATTTCATCTCAATAGCCTCCCGGTCCGCTGACCCCGCCCTGCACCATGCGCGAGGCGCCGGTGATGTCCTCGCCAACGCCGGCCACGGTATTGCAGGCGGCAAGCGCCATAAGAGCCATGAGAGCTGCGATCCTGATCAATTCTGCTTCCTTTCCTCTTGCCACCAGGTTTCTGGCATGAATCCGGGCCAGTCACCATAAAGCGGCGTCATTTCAGGATAATCCAGGTCCGACCTGTGGGCCAAGCGCGAAATCGGCGAATAGCTGACCGGGATGACATAGCGTCCGGCGGTCAGGATACGGTCAAGTGCCCGGACTGCGGCCAGATAATCCTCATGTGTGCGGGCGTGGCCCATCTCGGCGATCATTGCCTCGGCGGCGGGGGATTGCATGCCCATCCAGTTCTTGGTGCCGGTCTTGGTCACGCCATTCCGGCCCCAATAGAGCATCTGCTCATTGCCCGGCGACAGGGTCAGCCCGCGCTCATACCAGGTCATGTCGAACTGGTAATTGTTCGTGCGCTCGACATATTGCGCTGAATCCAGCAGCGTCACCTTGGGCTGGATGCCCAGATTGCGCAGCGATTCCACAAAGATATCGACGATCTGCCGAGTCTCGGCGCTGCTGCGCATGGCGCTGCCGGACTGGTTCAGCAAGATCTCGAAGCTAAAGGGCTGGCCCTTGGCATTGCGCAACTCGCCATTTTGCACCGTCCAGCCGGCCTCGCGCAAAAGCTCCAGCGCGGCACGGATGCCCTTGCGGTCGATGGCGCGCTCCCCCCCTTCGGGCAGGGCATAGCCCTCGATGGTGCCGGGGGGCAGGGCACCCGCATGGGGCGCCAGCAGTTCGGCCTCGCGACCGCTGGCCGCGCCGGGCCGCATCGCCAGTTCCGAATTTGAGAAATAGCTGCTGATGCGCGGATCCTTGCCGCCCGACAGCGTCATGTTGATGAAACGGTGGTTGAAGGCCTCGATCAGCGCCTGCCGCACCCGCCAATCGGCGAAAAGCGGGTTTCGGGTGTTCATCACCAGCCCCATGATCCCCGAAGGGCGGCCATTCGGGATCTCGGACTTGACCACGCGGCCCTCGCGCACCGCCGGAAAGTCGAAATCGCGGTCCCAGCGCGCCGCGACCAGCTCGCGCCACATGTCGATCTCGCCGGCCTTGAAGGCCTCGAACATGGTCGAGGCATCGCCGAAATAATCGTAGCGGATGGTGTCGAAATTCCCCATGCCGCGGGTCAGCGCCAGATCGCGCCCCCAGTAATCGGGATTGCGGCGAAAGCTGATGGAGCGGCCCGGATCGACCTTGTCGATGACATAGGGCCCCGAGCCGATGGGCGCCATCAGCCCCGACTGGCTGAAATCGCGCCCCTGCCATTGCGCCTTTTTCAGGATCGGGCGCATCCCCATCAACAGCGCCAGTTCGCGGTCGGCGGTGTTGAAGGTAAAGCGCAGCTTGCGCGGCCCGGTCTGCTCCATCTTGGCGACCTTGGCCCAGACGGCGGTATAGCGCGGATGGCCCTTGGTCCCCATCACCTCATAAGACCACATCACGTCCTCGATGGTGACGGGCGAGCCATCGGAAAACCGCGCCTCGGGGCGCAGGGTGAATTCGACCCATGTCCGGTCGGGATCGGTCTCGACGCTTTCGGCCAGCAGGCCATAAAGCGTGAACGGCTCATCGAGCGAGCGCATCATCAGCGTCTCGGTCACCAGCCCGGGCTGGGTAAAAAGCGGCCAGACCGGATTGCCCATCAAGACCCAGGGGTTGAGCGAATCAAAGCTGCCCGTCTCGGCCAGACGAATCGTGCCGCCTTTCGGGGCTTCGGGATTGGCATAGGGCAGGTGCGAGAAACCCGGCTTCAGCGCAGGTTCTCCATACATTGCAATGGCATGCATGGGTTCGGCAGGGCTTGCCAGCGGCATGGATGCAACACACACGCATAAGGCGAGCCGCCGCCAGATCGCGGAATCGTTAGCAAAATTGTAGAATCGCATGCTCGATGGCCCTGTTTTTCGGGTCGCTGGTCTTGTTGCCGGCCAGATTAGCCGCCTGTTCACCATGAAGCAAACTTACGCCTTGGACTCATGGGGCGAAAAGCGTATAGATAAGGCACTGCTCGATAGGTTTCTTGCCTGTATGAAACCTGCCTCATGACTTGCGCCCGCCTTGTGCGGGCGCTTTTTTATTGGGGAAATTCATCGCTTCCATGGTTTGGCGGCATGGTCCGGCCAAGGCCCCGGGGCGGGGGATTCGATCACGCGAAAATGTTCGGCCAAACCGCGTTGTGGCGGGGGCGGACATGGTCTTGTGCCGCCCGGCATTATTCCCCATGCTGCAGCCGCAACAGCGACGCATGCAGCAGGAGACAGCGATGTTCCAGAAATTCCTTGGCGGCAAGACCGCGGTGGTGACCGGCTCGAATTCCGGCATCGGCTTGGGGATCGCGGTCGAGCTGGCGCGAGCGGGCGCCGATATCGTGCTGAACAGCTTTACCGACGCGCCCGAGGATCACGCGCTCGCCGATGCCATGGCGCGCGAGCATGGCGTCAAGGTCCGCTATATCCAGGC
>JAGPGI010000360.1 GCA_018056045.1 Paracoccus sp. (in: a-proteobacteria) | reverse complement strand
CCCCATGATGACGCGACGCATCGCCATCCACGAATGCGGCCACGCGCTGGTGACGGCGGCGCTCTGCCATGGCCAGATCCAGCACATCGCGCTGGACCGCGCTGGCGGCCAGACCCGCATCCGCCGCGCCCCGCGCGCCGGCCTGATTGCCGATCACAGCGATCTGCTGGCCGAACTGATGGCTGGCCGCGCCGCCGAACGGCTGATCTTCGGCACGGTCAGCTCGGGCGCCGGCGGCCCCGACGACTCCGATCTGGCGCTCGCGACCCGTGTCGCACTCGCCATCGAGACCCGCTTCGGCCTCGGTGCCGAGGGTCCGCTCTGGCTCGGCGAGACAGCAGACTGGCTGCATGATCCCGAGACCCGCGCCCGCCTGCGTGCCCGGATCGAAGCCGCCGAGGCGCAGGCCCTGCAGATCCTCACCCCCTATCGCGTTCTGCTCGAGGACATGGCCCAGACCCTCGCCACCCGCCGCGAACTCTCGGGCAACGACGCCGCCAAATGGCTCGATCAGATTGAGACCGTTGCCGCAGCGCCCGAGCCGGAATGCGCGCAATCACCATCCGAAGCTTCTCAGCTTCCGGCCTGCCGAACAGGCTGAAGAATGCCGCCCCGGCAGTGGCCACGCCCCGACCACCGCAGCGATAAAGGCTCCAGAACCCCTGGGAGGCCCGGCTTTCTTCCACATCATGCCCCCCCAACCGCGAGGCGCCCCATGCCCAAACCCCGGCCCCAAACCCCGCGCAAGATCTTCACCACCGCCCTCGCCGACTGGCAGCGCGCCTGGACCGCCCACGCCCATCACGACCGCCGTGCCGCCAGCGCCGGGTTCGCCACCGCAACCGGCCGCGCCCACTTCACCGCTATGGCCGACCTCTCGACACGCATCGCCGACATCGAGGGCAGGATCGCCCAGACCACGGCAAACAACCGCGCCGAACTCCACATCAAGATCACCCTCCTCTCCCTCGATGGACAGATCAGGCCTGAGTTCCAGAGCAGTATTCTGGAGGACGCCATGCGGATGATCGCGGAGGCAAAAGCGTGATACTGCTCACCTCACTCCTCAATCAACAGATTGCGCAGGCTGATGATGGCGGCGGCAATGTCGCGGGCACCGGTTTCAATCGGGTCGGCCCCCGGATTCCGTGGCGCGTTGCTGGTCCGCAGCCAGGGCAGCAGCGGCTCGACCGCCTCGCGCGTCTCGTCCCTACGCTGGAACTGCATGGCACCGAGCGCACGGGCGGCAAGGATCTCGGGGCAAAGCAGATGATGCTGGGCGCAGAGATGGAAAGGGTCGATGTCGCAGAGAAAGGCCAGCGCTGCGAGTTCCTGCGGGCTGAACCGGATGGCGGCATCGGGGATGGGCGGCTGGATCAGCGCATCGGGTTTTTGCGCCGCGTTGATGGCATTTGCTGCGGCGAGCCTGCGTTTGCCCAGCCCCGTTGGATCACGGCGCAGGCCATGCGCGCCCGCCCCGTCGAGCCGATCCATGCCTTCGGTATAATCCCGCATCTCGCCGGGCCGCGCGGACATGATCGCCGCCGCCGCTCGGCGCGCCTTGGCCAGCAGGTCCAGCAATTCGATGCGCTGCAGAATTTCTCCGGCCATCACCGCGCGATCCACATGCGTCCCGCAGGCCGCGACAGCGCGGGCTGTCTGGCGCTGCCGCAAGCCTCCGCAATTGCCGCCAATGCGGCTGCCCTCACCGGCGATGACGAGCCGATGCTTGCGTCCCTCATCGGCCTGCGCACGAACGAACTCGCGCAGCGCGGGCTGGTCCTCGGCATCATCGGGACGATCAACTGCAATCTCGTCGGCGGCCCGCCCGACACGGGAGTGATCGGCCAAAGCCAAAAGATGCGGCGCATTTTGCGCGAGGCAATCAAAGGGCGACGCGTATCCGCTCTTAAGTGCCTTGCTTTGCGCGAAGATCGCCTCGATTGCCGGGATCAGCGCAAAGGCCCAAAGCTGCAGCGCTTCCCGCAGGGCCAGTTCAACCGGGGCCAACGCCCGCCTGCCGCGCGGGATGTGCTGCAAAGGAAGGTGAACCAGCACCGTCAGCGCATAGCCCAATTCGCGGAACTGCCTGCGCTGCCAGGGGTCCATGAAGGGATCGAGTTCGGGATCATCCGGCGAGAGCGAAAGCACCTGACGGAGCGGCCGCGCCTGGAATCGTTGACGGATCAGGGCTGGCACAGTCGTCAATTCCGCACCGAACCTAGCCGGGTCCAGAAACAGCAGAACCGGTTGCAGATCGGCAAAGGCGGAATCCGGTGCGCGCTCTTCGGCTACCCTCGTGCGGCAGAGCCTTTCGAACTCCCGGGACCAATCCTCCATCGCAACACCTTAAAATCGATCAAAAACAACAATTTGCAAACTAGGGATTTGTTTCCCAAAAAGACTGTCAGTTTCAGGGCAGGTCGATGGCAAGCCAATACCATCGAGCCCTGTCGCCATGCCAAAGCCGCCTCGCCCTGCACATCATACGCCGCAAAAGCGGATATCGCGGCACGACCAGCTTGATGGGGCATTGCCGAGGACGCAACCGCTTTCCGATTCCGGACGCGAGCAGAAGGAGCTGCTGCACCACTTCATTCGGGAGTTGGCGCGAGATGCGGCGCGCCGTGACCACAGCGCGACCGATGAATGATCGCCTGCACATCAGGAGATGTTTCCGTGACCCAACCCCCGCTGCGCGTTGCGATTTACGCGCGCTTTTCGACGGACAAACAGCGCGATGCCTCGATCGAGGATCAGGTCGACTCCTGCCGGGAGCTGGCGGCTCGGGAAGGCTGGGAGGTTGTCGCCACCTACCACGACCGTGCCACCTCGGGCGCCAGCATGTTCCGCCCCGGGATCGAGGCGCTGCAACGTGACGCCAAGGCGGGCCGGTTCGAGATTGTCCTGGCCGAAGCCATGGACCGGCTATCGCGCAAGCTCGCTGATATTGCCAAGTTCCACGAGCGGATGGACCATCAGGGCATCGAGATCCACACGCTGACCGAAGGCAAGGTCGATGCCATGCTGATCGGCATGAAGGGGACGATGAACCAGATCCTGCTTCGCGACATCGGCATCAAGACCCATCGCGGCCAGAAGGGCCGGGTCAGGGCCGGCAAGCTGGCGGGCGGCAATGCCTATGGCTACGACGTGCTGCCCGGGATCTCGGTGAACGGCAAGCTTGAGCACGGCGATCGCGCCGTCAACCGCATCGAGGCGGAGGTGGTGCGCCGGATCTTCGAGGATTACGCGCAAGGCATTTCGGCCGGCAAGATCGCCGAAGCGCTGAATCTCGAGAAGATCCCCGGCCCGCGCGGCGGCTTCTGGGGCACCTCGACGATCCTCGGCAATCGCGAACGTGGAACCGGCATCCTGAACAACGAACTGTATGTCGGGCGCCTGGTCTGGAACCGGCTGCATTACAGCAAGGATCCTGATACCGGCAAACGGAACTCGCGGCAGAACTCCGAGGACCGGGTGACCTCGGTCGCC
>JAGPGI010000359.1 GCA_018056045.1 Paracoccus sp. (in: a-proteobacteria) | reverse complement strand
CACCAGTTCTTTGCTGACCGCTCCGGCTGGATCTCCTGCGGGAAGTCGGCGGCTGCCTGACGAGATCGAACTGGTGATCTCCGAGGCGATCACGGGCTTCTTCAAGTCACGTCAGAAGCCGAGCATCCATGCCCTGCAAAAAGAGGTGCGCAGGCTTTGCTGCCAGCGGGGCCTGCGTGCCCCATGCTGGACCACGCTGCGGGACCGTGTGGCGGCATTGGATCCGGCGGAGCTGGTGGCCACCCGAGAGGGGTCGAAGGCCGCGCGCCATCTTTATCGGCCGGTTCCTGGCACCTATCAGGTCGACGGGATATTCGAGGTGGTCCAGATTGATCACACGCTGGTCGATGTCATCATCGTGGATCGGGCGCAACGTCAGCCCTTGCAGCGGCCCTGGCTGACGTTGGCCATCGATGTCGCGAGCCGCATGGTTGCAGGGTTCTATCTGACACTGGAGCCACCGTCCGCTTTGTCTGTCTCACTTGTCATCCAGCACCTGGTTCAACCGAAGCTGGATTGGCTTGAAAGCCTGGGCATCGATGCGAGCTGGCCCGCAGCGGGAATGCCCGAGACCATTCATGTCGACAATGCCAAGGAGTTCTGCTCCAAGGCGCTGCGGCGTGGCGCTGAAGAACATGGGATTTCGCTGCAGTATCGGCCGATCGGCGCGCCACATTACGGTGGCCATATCGAACGGTTGATCGGCACGATGATGGGGGCCGTGCATTTGCTGCCCGGATCGACCTTCAGCAACACTCAGGATCGCGGCGAGTATGACTCGGCCGCCAGATCGGCCATGACGCTGGACGAGTTGGAGCGCTGGCTCGCCCTGGAAATCACCCGCTACCATGCTGAGCGCCATCGGTCCCTCGGCATTCCGCCCCTTGCGGCCTGGCAGGAGGCCTATGCGCGGCGTGACACATCTCTGCGGCAGCCATACGACCTGGAAGGGTTCCGGATCGATTTTCTGCCCAGTGTCGAACGCATGGTGCGTCGCGATGGCATCCATCTCTTCGGCCTACGGTACTGGGACGATATCCTGAGCCTTTGGGCGGGCAGAGGCGACCGGCAGTTGCGTGTGTCCTACGATCCGCGCGATCTCTCGAGGGTGTTCGTGCGATTGCCGGATGGTCAACGATACCCGGTGCGGTTTGCCGATCTGCGCCATCCTCCGATCACCTTGGCCGAGCATCGCCGCGCACAGGTGGTTTTGAGGGAGCGGGGGCGGTCGCTTGAGGACGAAACGCTGATTTTCGCAGTGATCGAAGAGCAAAGGGCCCTTGTCGATGCCGCAACCGGCAAAACCCGGGAGGCCAGACGGCTCGCAGAACGGCGCGACAGGGCGCTGTCCGGCGTCGAGCTCGCCGCGATCGAAGAAAGTATCCCCGATCACGCGGAAGCCTGCGACATCCTCGATGTGCCCACGTTCGAAGTGGAGGAATGGTCATGAGCGGGGCAGGGGGGTGCCCGCATCTCGATCCGGCGTATCGGAAGTTCGCGGGGCTCCCGGATGACGAGCGTATCGCCTGGATCCGGGCCGACCGCTGGATCGGCTTCGATCAGGCTGGCCTGGCGCTCGCGCGCCTGGAAAACCTGCTGACCTACCCAGCCCGTGACCG
The DNA here is from genome assembly GCA_018056045.1 of Paracoccus sp. (in: a-proteobacteria). Taxonomy (GTDB): domain Bacteria; phylum Pseudomonadota; class Alphaproteobacteria; order Rhodobacterales; family Rhodobacteraceae; genus Paracoccus. Next base: position 1,881 of record JAGPGI010000359.1, on the reverse strand, counting down.
GATGCCCTGTTTGCTGATCTATGGCGACACGGGCATGGGAAAGACCAAGATTGTCCGCAAGTTCGAGCGCGCTCACCCGCCAAAGTTCTGTCAGGTGACCGGTGTTGATCGTCGTCCAGTGGTGGTTGCTCAAGTGCCATCCGAACCGCTCGAACGGGACCTCTACCGCGAATTGCTGTCCAGCATGGGCGCGCCGGCAATGGCCGGGGGCACACTGGCCCGCGAGAAGGATGTCTGCCGCGCGCTGCTGCGCACGGTCGGGGCGAAGATGATCATTCTCGACGAGGTGAACGGCATGCTGGCCGGCACATACAGGCAGCAGCGGATTTTCCTTAATGCCATAAGGTTCCTCGCTAACGATCTGCGGGTTCCCCTGGTCTGCGCAGGGACCGACCTTGCCCGTCAGGCGCTGCTGACGGATGGGCAATTGGCGGAACGGTTCGAAGCGCTTCACCTCAAACCTTGGAAGAACGATGCCGCCTTTGCCGGACTGCTGAAAAGCCTCGGGCACATCCTGCCGCTGCGCGAGTCGTCCGATCTGACGGGCCCCGCGACCAGGGCACGGGTCCATGCGCTGACCTCTGGTGTAACGGCGCGCATATTCCGTTTGATCGAGACCGCGGCGGAAGCAGCCGTTCACTCTGGCCGGGAGAGACTCGATGCCAAGAGTTTCGGGGATGATCTGGTACTGCCGTTGGTGTCGATGACGCAGAGCAATCGCCGCTTCTCGCGCCAAACCCCGCAACCCCAGGCTTCGGCATGACAGCGGCGATCCGGCTTCCCGTTGCACCGCGCCCGTTTCGGGATGAATTGCTCTCCTCCTGGATGGCACGGGTCGCCGCCCGCTATGATTTGGAGGTCCCAGGGCTAACAGCCTATCTGGTAGGGCAGGGGGGCCGCGCCCCGGATTTGCGGAAGATCGACGATATATGCCCCGATTGCGGTTTGCTCAGGCTTTGGGCGCGGGGTTGTCGGATCGATTCCGCGCGTCTCGAACGCCTGTCGCTGAAATCCAGATACACCGAACGCCCGCAGGACTGGTTCTTCGAGGGGGCAAGGGGAACAGTTCCGGCTTGCCTTGCCTGTTTCGATGCCGATTTAGCGGCAGGGCGCGACGCCTACGTACGGGCAGAATGGCGGCTGGCGGAACAGATCGTCTGCCCGGCGCACACAGAAATGCTGCGGGATCGCTGCCCCGGCTGTGGATGCCATCTGCGGATCTCGTTCAGAATACGCGACGGCCGGTTGCGCCCATTCTGCCGTAAATGCGATGGTCAACTCACCGGAAGGGGAGGGGCGGCGGCGGTTCGTTCGGCCGCCGAATTCGCCAAAACAGTCTTCGGTCTGCAACGGCAGGCCGGACGGATCGTCAGAGGGTGCGCGGATCTTCGTGCGCAGTTTGAGCAGGCAATTCGCACTTTGTGGGCGCCGCTTGATCGTGTGGACGCGGCCCGCCCCGTCTTGGCGCTCTGGTTCGATCAGCCCGGTTGGCATTGTCCTTTCGAGGTCCGGGCCGTCGTGGGCACACCCGCGCCGCTGAGGCGCCTTCCGGTTCGGTGGCGTGCGCTGACGCTAGTTGTGCTGCAGGATCTATTTGGGGCTGCGCTTGTTTCAGACGGCACGATGCCGGAGGCGGCCTCCAGATTGTTCAGGCGCGTCGCGCCGACACGATATCTGAGCCAGGAACGGGCGTCAGCGATCTGCAAAGGAATGCCCCATGCTGACCGGAGCAAACGAGGAGTCCAGAGATTGAGCGTAACCACCCGGTTGGCACCGCCTGCCGGATTTCGGCGTAAGGCCCTAAGACACGTGCATAGCGACGTCGTTTGCGACGTCTCTTATGCGCGGAGGGGCGATGCGGGGCGAAGTTCTTGGTATTGA
>JAGPGI010000358.1 GCA_018056045.1 Paracoccus sp. (in: a-proteobacteria) | reverse complement strand
TGGCAACGCCGTTTATCTGCATGAACGCGAATGCTCGATCCAGCGCCGCAACCAGAAGGTCATCGAGGAAGCACCCTCGCCCTTCCTTGACGAGGCGACCCGCAAGGCCATGGGCGAGCAGGCCGTGGCGCTGGCGAAGGCCGTGGGCTATTCCAGCGCCGGCACGGTCGAATTCATCGTCGATGGCCAGAAGAATTTCTACTTTCTGGAAATGAACACTCGACTGCAGGTCGAACACCCGGTGACCGAGCTGATCACCGGCGTCGATCTGGTCGAACAGATGATCCGCGTGGCCGATGGCGAGCCCCTGCCCTTTACCCAGTCCGACCTCAAGATCAACGGCTGGGCCATCGAAAGCCGGCTTTATGCCGAGGATCCCTATCGCGGCTTCCTGCCCTCGATCGGGCGGCTGACGCGCTATCGCCCGCCGGCCGAGGTTGCCGCCGGTCCGCTGAAGGCCGCGGGCAACTGGGTCAATGACAGCGAGGATGACGAAAGCCCGGTCGCCGTGCGCAACGATACCGGCGTCTTTGAGGGCGGCGAGATCAGCATGTTCTATGACCCGATGATCGCGAAACTCTGCACCTGGGCGCCGACGCGTGCCAGCGCAGTTGAGGCGATGCGGCTGGCACTGGACCAGTTCGAAGTCGAGGGCATCGGCCACAACCTGCCCTTCCTGTCGGCGGTGATGGACCATCCGCGCTTTGTCTCGGGCGACATCTCGACCGCCTTCATCGCCGAGGAATATCCCGAGGGCTTCACCGGCGCGACCCTGCCGGAGCCGGAACTCATCCGCATCGCCGCCTCGGCCGCCGCCATGCACCGCGTCGCCGAGATCCGCCGCACCCGCATTACCGGCCGGCTGGATAACCATGAACGCCATGTCGGCGAGCATTGGGTGGTCAAGGTCGGCGAACAGGAATTCCCTGTCCGCATCACCGCCGACCGGCAAGGCTCGACCGTCGAGATCGCTGGCCGCGAATTGCGCGTCGAAAGCGGCTGGCGGCCAGGGCAAAGCCTCGCGCGGCTGATGGTCGATGGCACGCCCCTGGTGATGAAGGTCGAACGCCTGCCCTCGGGCTTCCGTCTGCGGGTGCGGGGTGCGGATCTGAAAACCTTTGTGCGCCGCCCGCGCGCGGCGGTGCTGGCGCGGCTGATGCCGGAAAAACTGCCGCCCGACACCTCGAAGTTCCTGCTTTGCCCGATGCCGGGATTGGTGGTGAAGATCAACGTCGCCGCCGGCGACGAGGTGCAGGAGGGGCAGGCCCTGGCCACCGTCGAGGCGATGAAGATGGAAAACATCCTGCGCGCCGAAAAGAAATCCGTGGTCAAATCGGTCAGCGCCGCGCCGGGACAAAGCCTCAAGGTCGATGATATCATTCTGGAATTCGAATGATGCCGGCAGGGGCCGCCATCCAGTACGGGCCGCAAGAGGGGCAACATGTCAGCCCCGCTTGACGACTGGCTGAACCCCACGGTGCAGGCAGCGCTGGTCGCGGCCACTGTCGCCGTGGGCGGCTGGGTCTATAACGGCCGCCAGAACCGCCGTCTGGCCACGCAACTGCGCACCGAGCGCGTGGACGACATCCAGCGCGCCGTGCTGGCCGAGATCCGCGCCCATGTCGTCGCGCTGGAAAACCAGCAGCTGTCGCCGGACGAACAGCAGGACCTGACCCGGCGCGTGCGTCAGGGCGGCTATATCCCCGCCCTGCCGACCGAGGCCAATGACCGCATCTTTCGCGCCATCACCGCCGAGGTGCATCTGCTGCCCGCCCGGGTCATCGACCCGGTGGTGATCTATTACCGGCTGCTGGCGATCATGTCCTCGCTGGCGGGCGATCTGCGGCTGATGGCGGTGCAGGACCCGGCACGCGCAGCCGACATGTTCGAGGATTACCTGAGCCTGACCGACGAGACGCTGTATTCAGGCCGCTATGCGATGGTGATTCTGTCGGCGCGTCTGGACGGCGGCGATGAGGCGGTCGATGCGCTGCTGGATGAGGCGACCAACGAAGAGGCCGCGCAGATCGCGGCCAGCCTGCCTCAGGAACTGGAAGAGTTGCGGACGCGCCTCAATAGGCGATCTTCGGACCGGAGCGACCTTTGATGGGCCGCAAACCGATGACATTGGTGATCTCATTGGCGGTGCGGGCACGGGCCAACCGTTGCACGAGCGTCGCCGTGCTGGCGTCCGGCCGTGACCGCTTGGCGGCTGCGGATGCATCAGCTCCGGGCGAACTCTTGCGCGGCGAGGTCGATTTGGCCATTGCGGGCTCCTTTCCCAACGGGCGTTCCGACGCCCGTATTCCAAAGGTAGTCATTCGTTTCGATTATCGCAACATTCATGTAAGCAGCGCACGCCCCGTTGCAACGCGCTACTGCACCCCGGCACGGCCGATTTCCTGCAGGCGCAGCGGGAACTTGTCGATGGCGCGGGTGATCTCGCGCACCGACCACGGCACGGGTTTGCGCTGTTTCACCTGCCCGTCCTTGTCCATCAGCACCAGCGAAAACCCCTCGGGGCGCAATTGCCGCCGCCACGAGCTGGTCACCGACGGGTCGGTATCGGTGATCACCACCACATCACGCAGCAAAAGCGGCAGCGGATCGCGCCGCAGGGCCGCCAATTGCTCGACAAAGGCCGGGTCGGCGGCGGTATCGGCAAAGATCACCACCGGCCGCGCCTGCCATAGGAATTCCGCCGGATCGGCCTCGGATGCGGCCAGCACGCTGAGCTCATTGCCGGGCAGTTCGCGCGCCGGGGCCTCGGCCCGGGCGGCAGGCACCTCGCCGCGCACATATCTCTGCTCGGCCTCGCCATCCGGCTTGTCCCCCATTGCCGCAACCAGCGGCACCACCATCAGAAAAATCAACCGTTTCAGTTTCATCATCCCCCCGTCTCTTATCCAATATAAGAGCCGGGCGGCCATGGGAAAGGATGCAAGATGACCAAAAGCCCGCAAACCGGCCTTGAAGAGTGGCGCAAGCTCGCCAGCAAGGAGTTGAAAGGCGCCGATCCTGACAGCCTGACCTGGCACACGCTGGAAGGAATCGAGGTCAAACCGCTCTATACCGCCGAGGACACCAAGGACCTGCCGCATCTGGGCAGCCTGCCGGGGATCGAACCCTTTACCCGTGGTCCGCGCGCCACCATGTATGCCGGCCGGCCATGGACGATCCGGCAATATGCGGGCTTTTCGACGGCAGAAGAATCGAACGCATTTTATCGAAAAGCCCTGGCCGCCGGGCAGCAGGGCGTTTCGGTCGCCTTCGATCTGGCCACGCATCGCGGCTATGACAGCGACCATCCCCGCGTCGAGGGGGATGTGGGCAAGGCCGGCGTCGCCATCGATTCGGTCGAGGACATGAAGATTCTCTTCGACGGCATCCCGCTGGACAAGGTTTCGGTCTCGATGACCATGAACGGCGCGGTGATCCCGATTCTGGCGAATTTCATCGTGACGGGCGAGGAACAGGGCCATTCCCGCGCCGTGTTGTCGG
>JAGPGI010000045.1 GCA_018056045.1 Paracoccus sp. (in: a-proteobacteria) | reverse complement strand
TGTAACCAGTAACACCGACGACACAGTTGCCTCACGAACCCGGATCGTACTTGCAGGGATTAAGCGAAGCTTAAGAGGGCTGTGTCCCAGGGCGCAATATTTTCAAATAGTTGTGATTAATCATGTACTGTCGTTGGCAGGGTTTGCCGGTTTGATCACCTTGTGATGGCATTCCAGATACCCGACTGAGCAAAGCAGCCTGTGGCAAGGATCAGGAAGATCGTGGTCGACATCAGTGGCAGGAAGGCCCGGATGAAGCCGAGCGCGACCATGAGAACCCCAGCGCGAGTAAGCTCGCCCCGGCCTGCGGTGACAGCGGTCGCGCCGGGGGACATGGTCGTCTCAGATGTTCGGTCACCAGCGCGCGCACCCGGGCGAAGGCGACTTCGACCCCGGCGATGCGGCGAGCCAGTGTGAGAGCCTCCCACAAGGCGATCTCAGCCTGCCGTATACCCCCCGTCAATCACAAGCTTCTGGCCCGTAACAAAGGAAGATTCGTCCGACATCAGGAAGACTGCGGGCTTGGCAATTTCGACAGGAACGCCCATGCGACCACCAAACTTGCCCCGTGGAACGATATCGGCCTGTTCTACCGGGTCGTTGCAGAGCGGGTGCAGTGCCGCCAGTTGGGTGAAGTCGAAAGCATCTGTTGCCAGCGTCTTCTCTTTTGCCAACTCGCCCTGTCAACGGCGGATTAAAAGCCGGCCACGTGGCGGTGCAAAACCAGGCCAGCGCGATCCCCGCAGCCAGCGTCGCCACGAGGGCGGTGCCAAGCGGCACCAGCACGCGCAGATAAACGGTATCGAGCGCATCGACATCGGCGGTCAGCCGAAACAGCAGGCGGGCCGGGCGCATCGCCAGTGCCCTTGCCGCGCCCGGCGCCGACCAGCCGCGAAACAGCTGCCCGCGCAACGCGGCCAGCAGGCCGAGCGTTGCATCATGGGTCACCAGCCTTTCGCCATAACGCGCCGCCGTCCGGCCAAGCGCAAAAAGCCGGATCGCTGCCGAGGGCATGAAGACATCGAAGGCCCAGGCCGTGGCGGGCACCAGCCCCGCAAGCGCGGTCGCCGTGATGAACCAGCCCGACAGGCCCAGAAGCGCCATGCCCATCAGCCCGGTCAGGGCGGCCAGCGCGGCACCTCCCAGCAATTTCCGGCCGGTACCCGCGCAGAACAGGCCAAGGAAGGGCCGGAAATCATTCAGAACGCGCTTCATGCCGCTGCCCTCCCTGCTAGAGGGGCCAGACGGATGCTGCGATCCATTCGCGCGGCGAGGCGCGGGTCATGGGTTGCGACAATCAGAGTACGCCCCCGGGCAAGCCGTAGCAGGGCGTCGGTGATCTCGCCCGCGGTGACGGGATCAAGGTGGGCGGTGGGTTCATCCGCAAGGATCAACTCCGCCTGCCGCGTGACGGCGATCCTTGCCAAGGCCAGCCGCAGGGCTTCGCCACCCGAAAGACCGGCGCCACCTTCGCCGATCGGGGCGCTTCCGCGCGCGCGCGCCACATGATCCAGCCGCAGCGCGGCCAATGCGCGGGCTATGGTGTCATCATCAATGCCGCTGCGGCCCAGGGTGACATTGGCGGCAAGCGACCCGGCGAAGATATGCGGGTTCTGCCCGATCCATGCCATCCGCGCGCGCAGGGGCAGGACGGTCTCGGGGCGCAGCTCCTGCCCGAAAATCTCGATCCGGCCGGCTTTCGGCATCGTCAGCCCCGCAATCAACGACAGGATCGTGGTCTTGCCAGCCCCGCTGGGCCCGAGAAGGGCGACATGTTCGCCGTGGTTGACGGTAAAGCCCAGCCCCTCCGGGAAAAGGAGGTCGGGTCCGGTGTGGTCAAAGGTCAGGCCCCTGACAACAACCGCCGGGCCGATCGCAAGCCTGTCTGCGGGAACCGGAGCGGAGACTTGCCCGGCCTCGGGCAGCCGGTGGCCTTCCTGCGCCAGACGCAACAGGTTTTCATGCGCCGCCTGGCCCGCCGCCTTGTCATGCCAGATGGCGGACAATTCTCGCATCGGCTCGAAAAACGCAGGCGCCAGCAGCAGGATGAACATGCCCTGCGCCAGCCCGAGCTTGCCGCCCCAGGCGCCGAAATCCAGGTCCCCCAGCAGGTGAAAGCCGACATAGACCGCGACCATGGCGACACCGAGTGCTGCGAAAAGCTCCAGCACTGCCGAGGTCATGAAGGCGATGCGTAGCACTGCCATTGTGCGGACCCGCAGGGATTGCGCTTCCTCCCCGACGCGTTCCGCCACCCGATCAACCGCGCCCAGCCCCCGGATCGTGGCCAGCCCGCGCAACCGGTCCAGCAGAAAGGCGTTCATCGCGCCGACCTCGACCAGTTGCGCCTTGCTGGCCGCCTGCGCGCGCCAGCCGATCAGCGCCATGAAGACCGGGATCACGGGCAAGGCGATCAGCAAGACCAGCGCTGCCGCCCAGGAGAGCGGCATGATTGTCAGGAAAATCGCGAAAGGGATGACGACCGCCTTGATGCGTGTCGGCCCGAACCGCGCGAGCCATGGCGTGATGCTTTCGGCCTGTTCTGCGATCATGCTGGCGGCCTCGCCCGAAGCCGTGCGCGTGGCATCCAGAGGAGAGCGCGACGCCAGAGCCAGAACAGCTGCATTGCGCAGGCCCGTCACCGCCTCGCGCGCCCTGAGAAAGCTTGCACGCTCACCGGCGGAGGTGATCAGCGCCCGCAAGATACCGAGAAATGCCGCAAGGGCGGCGAATCCCGCGATCTCAGCCAGCACCGCGCCCCTCGCCACCGCAGCAATCGCAACGGCAAGCAAGGCCGCCTGAGGTAGCCATACCAGCGCGGCCATCGTCGGCAAAAGGTCCAGTATATCGGGCCGGTCTGCCTTCTGTGCCATATGGTCATTTCGGGTCTGACGGGGCATCTCGTTTCTCTGGCAAGGCGCGGTCTGGCACCATGCACTTTTGAAAGTGTATTAGTGGATGCGGGCTGATCATTTCAGGGATCAAGGCGACAAGGTATCGTTCTGACCCGCCACGGCGACGTGGCAGGGTGACGCGCGGCATGTTGTCGGCCCGAATCGCGCGCCGGCAGGAATTGCAATCAGGACTGGTAATCTGGCGCTGGAGTGAATTTGCTTACAGATCTTCCGGGTCCGGTTCGAAATTCCTCCCCGAGTATTCCAGGCCGCGCGCAACGGCATTCCATCGCTGCTGAGTGATCAACTCCGCAACTATTCAAAGCAGCGGCGGGTCCTGGCGGTGCTGCTTTACAGGGATGATCTACCCCCAATCCGCGCCGGTCAGCACGTCGAGCGGCAGCTTGATATATCGCCTGCCATTGGACTCCGGTTCGGGCAATCGGCCACCGTTCATGTTCACCTGCAAGGCATGCAGGATCAGCTTCGGCATCGGCAGGGTTGCATCGCGGGCATCGCGCGCGGTGACGAATTCCGCCTCGGTCCGGTATTTCGCCATGTGGATATTCCCGGCCTTCTGTTCGGCCACGGTCGACTCCCACTGTGGTTCCCGCCCGTCGGGTTGATAGTCATGGCCGGTGAAGATGCGGGTCTCGTCAGGCAAAGTTAGGATCGCCTGAATCGAGTCCCACAGGACCTTCGCATTTCCACCGGGAAAATCGGCCCGTGCCGTCCCGCTGTCAGGCTGGAATAGCGTATCGTGGACAAATGCGGCGTCGCCGATCACATAGGTGATCGAGGCCAGCGTATGCCCGGGCGAGAACATGATACGCCCAGGAATCGTCCCGACCATGAACGTATCGCCATCGGCAAAGAGCCTGTCCCACTGGCGTCCGTCCTCGGGAAAATCCGGCCAGTTGTAGAAACCTTTCCATAGCTTCTGCACCTCGACCACCTTTGCGCCGATGGCCGTGGGCGCGCCGGTCTTTTCCTTCAGGTAATGCGCGGCAGAAAAATGATCGGCATGGGGGTGGGTGTCGAGAATCCATTGCACGCGATAGCCCCGGTCAGAGACGAAGCGCAGGATCTCGTCGGCGTGTTGCGTTCCGGTCTGGCCTGATTTTTCGTCGTAGTCATAGACCGGGTCGATGATCGCGCAGTCTTTCGTGGCAGGGTCGGCTACAACATATTGCACTGACCAGGTGCGCGGATCGAAGAAACCGGTGACTTCGGGTTTGCTGGACATCTGAGGTTCCTTTCGTAGAAGAGTTTGGCCCCTTGCCTGGGCATCATGCGAGAGCCAGTTCAGCGCTGCGCTTGCATCGCATCCCCTTGCCAGCGCGAACCCGGCCAGGTCTTCGGAGTTCATCCGACCGACCAGCACCTCGCCGATGGCCCAAAGGGTGAAGGACCGAGCGCCGGAGCGGCAATGCGCGAGTACCGGTCCCGAAGAGGCGTCGAGCATGGAGCGAAACGTCTCCGCCACCTCGCCGTTGATCGTGGAACCGGTCACCGGCAGCCAGAGATAACCCATGCCGACGGCCGCCGCCGCCTGGCGCATGGTTTCATGATCGGGCTGGTCGGCTTCCTCGCCATCGGGGCGGTTGTTGAGAATGGCGACAAACCCCATCGCGGCAAGCTGGGGCATATCCGCAGCCCGGATCTGGCCGGTGATGAAGAAGCTGTCTGTGATACGGATCGGTGTCATGAAGGCGGACTTTCGCAGCGCAGATCAGGTAGGGAAGGGGCATGATACCCCTGCCTTGATGTTCAGAGAGTGCGGGTCGAGAAATACCAGTCGACCGTATTGTAACCCTCGGCGGCGCGCGCTTCGGCCTCTTCCGGGGTTTTCGGGGGCGGCACGATGACCGGCTGGCCGGGTACCCAGGCTTCGGGCATGGCGCAGGCATTGGTGTCGGCCGTCTGCAGGGCGACGACGAGGCGATGGATTTCCGCCACAGACCGGCCCGCATTCATCGGATAGTAGAGCATCGCACGCAGCACGCCCTCAGGGTCGATCACGAATGTGGCCCGCACCGCAGCCGTGTCCGAAGCGCCCGGCATGATCATGCCATAGTCATGGGCGACCTTCATGCTGAGATCGGCGATGATCGGAAAGCCGATCTCGGTGCCGAAATTCTGCTTGATGTTGCGCGTCCAGGCGATGTGCGAATGGGTGCTGTCGATCGACAGGCCGATCAGCTGCGTGTCGATCGCGGCGAACTGTTCCTGCAATTTTGCGAAGCCGATGAATTCGGTGGTGCAGACCGGGGTGAAATCCGCCGGGTGCGAGAACAGCACCAGCCATTTCCCGCGGAAATCGGCCAGCTTCTTGCGGCCATGGGTGGTCGGCGCGTCGAAATCGGGGGCCGGTTCATTCAGCCGCGGCAGGGCGGGGGCGTCGGTCATCTGGAAACCTCTGGGTTCGTGTTTGCGATGGCCAAGAGGTAAGAGGTTTGCGCATATATATGAAATTGATTATATGACTAAGCGTAATTGGGATTTTCAATAACATGCCCAGCCTTCGCCAGCTTCGCTTTCTGACTGCGCTTGCCGATACGCTGAACTTCTCGCGCGCGGCCGAGGTCTGCAACGTGACGCAGCCGACGCTTTCGACCGGGTTGAAAGAACTTGAGGGGCGCCTTGGTGTTGTGCTGGCCGAGCGCACACGGCAATCGGTCATGCTGACCCCGGCGGGCGAAGATATTGCTGCGCGTGCCCGCCGGATACTGGCCGAGGTCAAGGATATCGAGGCTGCGGCGCGCCAGCACAGCGGCGCCTTTCAGGGAGAGGTACGGCTGGGGGCGATCCCGACGCTGGGGCCATTCCTGCTGCCCCGCGCCTTGCCCGCGATCCGCCGTCGCTGGCCTGATCTGCGGATATTCCTGCGTGAGGAACTGACCGACAGCCTTGCCGCCGGGCTGGCCGAGGGACGGCTTGACCTGATTCTGGTCGCGCTTCCCCATGATCTTGGCGATGCGGTGGTTGAGCCGTTGTTTCAGGATGGATACCAGTTGGCTGTCAGCGAGAAACATGCGCTGGCGGCCAAGGGTCAGGCAGAGCCTGAAGATCTGTCCCGCACGCCGCTGTTGTTGCTTGAGCGGGGCCATTGTTTGCAGCGCCACGCGCTCTCGGCTTTTCCGGGGATCGCGCTCCACGCCGATGAAGCATTTGCCGCGACCAGCCTGCCGACCCTTGTTTCGATGGTCGAGGAGGGGCTGGGCATCACGCTTTTGCCTCAGCTGGCGGTGGATGCCGGGGCGACGCGGGGGCATCGTGTCGCGCTTTTGCCGCTGCCCGGCGCATGTCCGCGCCAGGTGGTGCTGGCCTGGCGTCCTGGATCGCCGCACACGGAAGTCTTCCTGCAGATGGCGGCCCTGCTTCGCGATGTGCGCGAGGAAACGGTCGCGGCCTGAAATTCCTGCTGTCGCGGGTGCTGCGGCACGGGTGTCTTTGGCGACACCGTGCCGCAGCATGGTTAAGCGAAGATCTATTCCTGCGTCCAGGCGATACCGGGATCTACCTTATAGCTCCATGGAAGCCCGGAGTTGCGCCAGCCGTCCACGGCCCGCACACCTTTCGACGTTCCTTCCTTGAGCGTGCCGCCTTCAAAGCCATCGGTAACGGACCAGACTTTGGTATAGCCCATTGCATTGATCACATCCGCCGCAGGTGCGCTGCGCGACGAACCCGAACGGCACATCACGATGATGGTATCCTCTGGTGTCACGCCAAGGGCATCGAGACGGGCCTTTACGCTGGCCTCGAACCCATCGTTGCGCTTCATCGGCCAGACGCCCTTTTCGGCACTGAATGCGGAACGGTCGAGCACCATCCACGGCACATGGATGTCCAGCCCTTCGGCGGCGCCGGTGAACATCAGCTCGGACGGGTCGCGGACATCGATCAGGATGGCGCGCGGATCGGTCTCCATCATGGCATGGGCCTCTGTCGCAGTTGCGTAAAGGCCGAGTTTCGTTTCGCTGTAGGAATCGCCCTCCTGGGCCAGGGCGGCACAGGGCAGCATGATGGCGAAAGCAAGGGCGGGCAGGATATGTTTCATGTTCATGTTCATGGTCCCGGTTCAGAAGCTCATGACTGTCGTGTCGTCGGAGGTCAGTTCCTTCGCCATGGCGTCGGGGGTCGCAGCGGTCACGCCATCGATGAGAACTTCCGGGCCGGCACCCAGCCCTGGCAGATAGATTGCGCAAACCTGCACCTGCACACCGTTCTTCTCGATCATCGTCTTCAGAAGGCCTTGCGGGCTGGCGCCTTGCGGGGGCTGGCCTGCCGTCGCGGTTTCCGGGGCGGCTTTCAGCGCGATATCACCGGCGGGGCCGCAAAGCAGGATTTTCGCCTCGGCCCCCTGCGCCACGGCGTTCATGGTCAGAACCATCGCCATAAGCTGGGTCTGGGCCTCGGGCGCCGTCAGGATCGTCACCAGTTTGCGCGGTTCGTCAGCCTGGGCCGCGCCTGCGCTGGTCAGAGCCAGAGCGGCGGCAAGGAGGGTCGTTTTCATGGGTTCGGTCCTTTTCTCGTTGGTGACAATGGAGGTTTGCGATGGCCGACTGGGCTATCCAGTGTGTTTACCCGGCCTTCGCAGCGGGGCCTGTCGCGGCCAGGCTCTTCCAGGCGTCGTATTGCGACAAGAAGACCTCACCGTTCAGATCGCGCAGGAAATGTGTGGTCTTGAGCCGGTCCATGACCGGGCCCTTCACTTCCGACAGATGCAGGCGGACCTTCTGCGCGGCCAGTTCCGTGGCCAGCGCCTCAAGGGATTCCAGCGCGGAAAAGTCGATCACATTCACCGCCGAACACATCAGCACCACCTCGCGAATGGCGGGGTCGGCTGCCAGGCGATCCAGCACCAGCGTTTCGATGGCGCGAGCATTGGCGAAATAAAGGCTCTCATCCACCCGCAGCATCAGCACGCCCGGCAGGGTCTCGACCTTGTGGCGCAGCACATTGCGGAAATGCTGGCTGCCGGGCACGAGGCCGACCTCGGCCACATGCGGGCGGGCGGTGTTCAGGACGTGCAACAGCAGGGACAGCGCGACGCCGGTCGAGACCCCGGCCTCGACTCCGAACAGAAGCGTGGAAAGGACGGTCACCACAACGCTTGCGAAATCGCGCCGCGAATAGGCCCAGGTGCGGCGCAGGATCGCCGGATCCACAAGGCTCAGGACGGCGACGATGATCGTGGCTGCCAGCGTGGCTTGGGGCAGGAAATAAAGCAGCGGCGTTAGGGTCAGCGCAGCCAGTGCCAGCCCGATGGCCGTGAACGCGCCCGCAGCAGGGGTGGCGGCACCCGCGTCATAATTCACGACTGATCGCGCAAAGCCCCCCGTCACCGGAAAACCGCCCGAAAAAGCCGCACCGACATTGGCGGCACCAAGGCCGATCAGCTCCTGATCCGGGTCGATGCGCTGGCGTTTTTTTGCAGCAAGGGTCTGCGCGACCGAAACGCTTTCGACAAAGCCGATGATCGAAATCAGCGCGGCGGGCAGAAGAAGCGCGCCGATCAGACCTGGCGACAGGTCGGGCACGGTGAGGGGCGGCAATCCTTGCGGGATGTGGCCTACGATGGCAACGCCCTGCTCATGCAGGCCGAAACCCCAGACGGTGACTGTGGTCGCTACAATTGCAAAGACCGGCCCGGCGCGAGTCAGCAGCGTCGCCAGCCCGTCGCCTGCGCCAAGCCGCATCATCGTGGGCTTCATTCCTTTGCGCACCCAGACCAGAAATGCGGTAGAGGCTGCGCCAATCACCAGCGTTTGCCAGTTCGTCTCGGCCAGATGCTGCCAGAGCCGATGCAGGATTTCCGGCAGTGTGTCACCACCACCCGCGATGCCGAAGATATGCCGCGCCTGCCCGGCGGCGATCAGCAGGCCCGAGGCGATGATGAAACCCGCGATCACCGGATGGGACAGGAAATTCGCCAGAAAGCCGAAGCGCAGGAGGCCCAGGCCAATCAGCATGGCGCCCGACAGCAGCGCGAGCGTCAGCGCGGCCACGGCATAGCCTGCGGTGCCGCTTTCCGCGACCTGACCGACCGCCGAGGCTGTCATCAGGGAAACCACGGCGACCGGCCCCACCGCCAGCGCCCGGCTGGTGCCGAAGATCGCGTAAAGCACGATCGGCAGGCAGGAGGCATAGATCCCCGCCTCGGGGGGCAGGCCGGCCAGCATCGCATAGGCCAGCGATTGCGGCACCAGCATGATGGTGACGATCACCGCCGCCGTCAGGTCGGACGACAGATCCGATTTCGAATAGCGCCGTCCCCAGTCGAGGGAGGGCAGATGGCGGGTCAGGGACAGGCGCATGGGGGCCGCTTTCAGCAATAGGCAGATCGCGCGGCTGCAGGAGCGGGCGAGGCGATGAAACAAGGTCAGGGGGCCAGGGCGGCGGTACACAGCATCGAGGATCGGGCGCCGGACCGGCAGTAGGCCAGGACCGGCCCCGAAGCCGTTCGCATCGCCTCGGCCATGGCGGGGGCTTGACGCGCGAAATCCGAAGGTCCGGCGACGGGCAGATACAGGGTCGCCAGCCCTGCCGACTGAGCTGCTTCGGCGACCTCAGTAAAGCCGGGCTGGCCACGCTCTTCATCGTCCGGACGATTGCAGACCAGGAGGCGATAGCCGTTTCGGACGATCTCGGGGATATCCGAAAGTTCGACCTGTCCGCAGATCCCGAGCCTGGGAGAGAGTTTCTGGATCTTCATACTCACCCACCCTTTACAGTGCGCCGAGCGGCACCTTGAGGAACCGCTTGCCGCTCTCGTCCTCGGGCGGCAATTCGCCTGCCTTCATATTGACCTGAAGCGAGGGGATGATCAGCGTCGGCATCTTCAGCGTGGCATCGCGTGCCTCGCGCATGGCGATGAACTCTTCGCGCGTGCGGCGTTTGCCGACATGGATATTGTGGTCCTGCTGTTCGCCCACCGTGGTTTCCCAGCGGATGTCGCGGCCGTTCGGGCCGTAGTCATGGCACATGAAGAGCCGCGTCTCGTGCGGCAAAGCCAGTACCCTCTGGATGCTGTCGTAAAGCGTGCCTGCATCGCCGCCCGGGAAATCGGCGCGAGCCGAGCCGCCATCGGGCATGAAGAGCGTGTCGCCCACGAAAGCCGCATCGCCCATCACATGGGTCATGCAGGCCGGAGTATGGCCGGGAGTGTGGATAGCGCAACAGGCCATGACGCCGATCTGATAGCTGTCGCCGTCCTCGAACAGCCGGTCGAACTGGCTGCCGTCGCGCTGGAATTCGGTGCTCTCGTTGAAGACCTTGCCGAAGGTTTCCTGCACCACGGTGATCTGGCTGCCGATGCCGATCCTGCCGCCAAGCGCCGCCTGGATATAGGGCGCGCCCGAGAGGTGATCGGCATGGACATGGGTTTCGATCAGCCATTCGACCTTCAGCCCCCGGTCGCGGACAAAGGCGATGATGGCATCGGCGGACTCGTAGCTGATGCGACCGGCGGCATAGTCGATATCCATCACGGAATCGACCACCGCGCAGGCGTCAGATCCGGGATCCTTCACCACATAGGAAATGGTGTTGGTGGCCGGATCGAAGAAAGGCGTGACTTCGGGTTTCACGGTGAGGTCGGCTTTGCAGGACATGCTATCCTCCGAATATCAGATGGCGGGATCGGGCGGCCCGATCAGGCAGATTGGGGCGAGCGGGCAGCGAGGGCTTTCAGACCGCGCGCGATGAAGAGGCCGAGGATCATTGACGCGACGAAGGCCAGTGCCTCGGGGCGGAGTGTGCCAAGCGCGGGCAGGGCACCGCCGGGGCAAAAGCCCGCAATCCCCCAGCCGATGCCGAAAAGGCCGGAGCCGGCAACCAGTTTCATGTCGATCAGTTTCGTGTCGGGAAGCTGGAATTTCGGCTCGAACCGGGGTGCCTTGCGGGCAAGCACCAGCCGGTATCCCGGGATGGCGACGGCAAGCGCGCCACCCATGACAAAGGCGAGGCTGGGGTCCCAGGTCCCGGCGATGTCGAAGAAGTTCAGAACCTTGGCCGGGTTGATCATGCCCGATGTGGCAATGCCGATCCCGAAGACCAGGCCGATGAGAAGGGCGGAAAGCAGGCGCATCTCAACCTCCGATCAGGTGACGGGTGACATAGACGGTGACGAAGGCGGTCGCCATGAAGCTGAGCGTCGCGGTGATCGAGCGGCGCGAGAACCGGGCATTGCCGCAGACGCCATGGCCCGAGGTGCAGCCGCCGCCAAAGCTGACACCGATGCCGACCAGCAGCCCCCCGCCGATGATCGCGGTCATCGACACCGGCACCTCCAGCGCGGGCCAGTTGCCGGTGACAAGCAGCACCAACCCCGGTGCCAGCACCATGCCCGCAAGCAGCGCGGCCCGCAGCGACCAGTCGTGCATATCGCCGCCGCGCATCAGGCCGGACAGGATTCCGGTCGCACCGAAGATGCGACCATGAAAGGCCATCAGCAGAACGGCGGCCAGCCCGATCAACATGCCGCCCGCGAAAGAGGTCAGGGGGGTGAAGCTGGTCATTTCTTTTTCAGCGGGCAGGTGGACAGGCCGAACAGCCGATAGGCCGGGCAGGTGGCGAAGGCTGCGGTCAGGATCAGTATGGTCGCCAAGACCCACAGCACGGGGCCAAGCACTGGCCAGCCGCCGCCATAGAGCCATGCGATCACGGCTGCGACAATTCCGGCCACCAACCGCAGT
>JAGPGI010000357.1 GCA_018056045.1 Paracoccus sp. (in: a-proteobacteria) | reverse complement strand
CGCAGGTCGCTGGACGGCCCTGCATCGCATCGCTAAGCATGTCGCAAGACCGCAGCGGGACAATGACTTATGAGCGATACCTTGATCATGCTGAGCGCCGGATTTTTCGGCGGGATGCTGAACGCCGTCGCCGGGGGCGGCACCTTCATCACCTTTCCCGCGCTTGTCGCCAGCGGCGTGCCGGTGGTGATGGCCAATGCGACCAGCACCGTCGCCGCCCTGCCCGGCTATCTGGCGGCCGCGATCGCCTTTCGTCGCGACATAGCCCGCATCCGCCCCGAACATATCCGCAAGACCACGATCTGGACGCTGGTCGGCGGCACCGTCGGATCCTGCCTGCTGCTGGTCTCGTCGAACGCGGCCTTCTCGGTGCTGGTGCCGTTCCTGCTGCTGGCGGCGACCTCGATCTTCATCTGGGGCGCGCGCGTGCGCGAATGGGCGGCGCAGCACCGCAGCATGGTGGTGCCCTTTGGCGCCGGGACCATGGTGCCGGTGGCGATATATGGCGGCTATTTCAACGGCGGGCTGGGCATCGTGCTGCTGGCATTGTTCGCGCTGTGGGGGATGACCGACCTGAACCAGATGAACGGGCTGAAAAGCTGGCTCTCATTCGCGCTCTCGGTGATTTCCTTTGTGATCTTCGCCATCGGCGGTCAGGTCGCATGGCTACCTGCCGCGGTGATGAGCATCGGCACCATTCTGGGCGGCTATCTGGGCGCGCCGGTCGCGCGGCGCCTGCCGGTGTCGTGGCTTCGGGCATTGATCGCCGCCATCGGCTTTGGCATGACGGCGCTATTCTTCTGGCGGCTGTTCTAGGCCGCGACCAACCCGAAAGGAATCCGCAATGTCGGACATCAAACGCATCGAGACCGGCCCCCGCATGAGCCAGGCGGTCGTTCACAACGGCACCGTCTATCTGGCCGGTCAGGTCGGCAAGCCCGGCGCCTCGGTGACCGAGCAGACCACCGAGGTTCTGGCCCAGATCGACCGGCTGCTGGCCGAATGCGGCTCGGACAAGACCCGCATCCTGTCGGCGCAGATCTGGCTGGCGAGCATGGGCGATTTCGCCGAGATGAACGCGGTCTGGGACGGCTGGGCGCCGCAGGGCCACACCCCCGCCCGCGCCACCGGCGAATCGGCTCTGGCCACCCCCGACTACAAGGTCGAGATCATCGTGGTCGCGGCGCAGAACTGAGCGCGCCCAGCACGGATCGCGCGGCGCGCAGGCCCGGAGCCTCGCCGCCGCGCCCCAGCCGCTCCATGGTCAGGTTCATGGCGGCCACCTGATTGGCCCGGTCCTCGGGATGCTCAAGCAGGCAGAACAGCGCCTGCGACATCGGACCGGGTTCGCAATCCGAGCCCAGGAATTCCGGCACCGCGCGGGTCTCGCTGACCAGATTGACCAGCGTCACCGTATCCGTCTTCAGCAGCATCCGGATGATCAGCCGGCTGAGCGGCGCCACGTCATAGCCGATCACCATCGGCACGTTATTGGCCGCCAGATCCAGACTGACCGTCCCCGAGGCCGCCAGCGCCAGATCGGCCGCCGCAAAGGCCGCACGCTTTTCTTCGGCGTTTTCGACCACGATGGGCGCGGTCGGCCAGCGTTTCGCCATGTCGCGCACCAGCCCCGAGACCCCGCGCACGGTCGGAATGACCACGCGGATTTCCGGCACCCGGTCGCGCAGCCGCATCATCGCCTCGTCGAAACGCGGACCCAGCCGCGACACCTCGGTCCGGCGCGAGCCGGGCAGGCACAGGATCAGCGGCTGATCGGGGGTGATGCCATGCGCCTCGCGAAAGGCCAGCGCCTCGGCCTCGCTGGCGACGGGTTCGGCGACGATCGGATGACCGACGAAATCGCAGCTCATGCCGGCGGCCTGCATCAGGGGCGGCTCAAAGGGCAGGATCGCCAGCACATGGTCGATGACCTCGGCCATCTTTTTCGCCCGCCCCGCCCGCCATGCCCAGACCGAGGGCGCGACATAATGGATGGTGCGCAGGCCGGGGTTCAGCGCCCGCGCCTGACGCGCCACGCGCAGGCAGAAATCGGGGCTGTCGATGGTGATCAGCGCATCGGGCCTTTCGTCGGCAATGGCCTGCGCGGTCTCGGCGATGCGGGCCTTCAGGGCGCGGTACTTCGGCAGGATTTCCCAGATGCCCATCAGCGACAGCTCATCCATGGGAAAGCGGCTGGTCAGGCCCTCTGCCTCCATGGCAAGGCCGCCAATGCCCATGAATTCGACATCGGGCGCCAACTGCCTGAGGCCCGCCATCAGCGCCGCGCCCAGATTGTCGCCCGAAGGCTCACCCGCGATCAGAAAGAGCTTCATTCCGTCATCCCTTTTCGCAGTCCGCAAGGAGGAAACGGCCCGGAAGGCAAGGACGTTCCCGCAATCAGGCCCGCAATCAGGCCCGCGCCCAGAGAAACAGGCCTGCATCGCGCGCCGCGGCGACTGCCGCTTCGCGCTCCAGCAAGATGACGCCGCCCGCCTCCCAGACGATGCCGCCAAGGCCGGCCGCGGCGACCTGCGCCACGGTGTCTGGACCGATGGTCGGCAGGTCGATCCGCCGGTCCTGACCGGGCTTGGGCGCCTTGTAAAGCACGCCCTTGGCACCCTTGGGATCGGGCTTCAGCCCAGAATGCAGGGCCGCGAATTCCAGCATGGCCTGCGTGCCCGGCAGCGCCTCGATGGCAAGGCAAAGCCCCTGCGCCACCACCGCGCCCTGACCCACATCCAGTGGACCGAGCCCCTTGACGATCGCGGCGGCGCGGGCCGCATCCTTCTGGTCGCGGGGGCCGGGTTCGCCCGCCAATATCCCCTCGCCCGGCACAAGCCCGGGCAGGATTTCATCGACTGACCGGACCTTGAGCCCACTCTCCTCGAACACGTCGATGACCGCACGCAGGGCGGCATCATCTCCCGACTGCATGCCCATGACGATGCGCGGCACGATGGCCATGGTGCGGGCGTCGAACAGTTCCGGCTCGATCCGAGGGCGGCGGATGGCACCGGCAAAGACCACCTCGGTCGCGCCCTGATCCAGCAATTCGTCCAGAAACGGCACCAGCCGCTCCAGCCGGAAAGGCTTGGCCGCGACCTGCGGCTTCAGCCCGTCCAGCGCATAGACCAAGGGATCGTCCAGCGCGGCGGCAATGGCGGGGGCAAGGCGGCCCTCGCCGGCGATCAGGGCGATACGGCTCATGGGTGAGGCGCCAGAAAGCTGCGGTCCGAGGGGCCAAGGATGAAGTCCAGAACCTCGCTGACCATCGGCCCGTTTTCGCCCTTGGCGAGCTGGCGGGCGGTGTCGCGGAAACTGCCCTGCCCCAGCTTGCCCAGAATGTCGCGCAGCGCGTGGATTTCATCGCGCGAGGTGCCGCGGCGTTTCAGCCCGACAAGGTTCAGCCCGTCCAGATGCCCGCGCGGCCCCTGCACAAGGCCAAAGGGGATCACGTCGGCGGTGACCATGGTCACCGCGCCGATCATCGCGCCGCGCCCGATG
>JAGPGI010000356.1 GCA_018056045.1 Paracoccus sp. (in: a-proteobacteria) | reverse complement strand
CCGTTATGGGCGGCGATGGCCTTTTCGATGTTCCACTTGACCACCTGGCTGTCGAGGAAGAGCGAGGTGAAGGCATTGCCCGAACCGTCAAAGGCGGTATGCAGCGGCCCCAGCCCCAGTTCCGGCTGCGCCACGATCACCGAATCCGCCGCCGCGCCATCGTTGAAGACCGCGTCGAGCTTGGTCACGTCGATCACCGTCACCGTGGGCGACAGCTTGCCGGCGACGCAAAGGTGCTTCTTGTCCGGGGCCATGTTGCAGCCATGGGGGTTGTTCGGCACCGGGATATAGGTGGTGTATTTCTTGGCGGCGTTTTCCTTGCGCCCGTCAAGGATCTTGGCGCCGTTCAGCTCCTGGAAGTCGCCGGCGGCGATGCCCGCCTCGATTGCGGCAAGGTTGAAGACGACGACATGGTCCAGCTCGGCCGAGGTCATGTCGGCCTGCGTCATGCCCATTTCCGAGTTGTAGCTGGTCGAAAAGGCGTATTTGCCCTCGTAATCGGCATCGGTATTGTCAAGGTTGCCCGAGACGATGATCTGCCACGCCACGGTCATGGTTTCGCTGTCGACGGCGGTGAACAGGTTCACATAGCTTGCCGCATCGTCCATGGTCTTGCCGTCATTGACCAGCGGCGCCTCGTCCTCGCCATTGCAGAAGATGTATTTCGAGGACGGCACCTTTTGCGGGCGCATGCCGTGCATGGCCTTCGCATTGGGGATTTCCAGGATCTTGTCGCATTTCATCACGTCGCAGCGGACGCGGGCGATGCGGGTATTGGCCTTGTCCTGCATGAACAGGTATTTGCCGTCATACTTGCCGTCCGTATAGGACATGTGGACGTGGTGCAGGTCGCCGTTGTCATGGACCTTTTTGCCATTCGCCTCAAGGAATGCCTTGGTCTGCGGCAGCATGGTTTCGGTCAGCACCTTCAGCGATTCATTGGTCTGGCCCCAGCCCGTGGCCGAGCAGCGGTTGAAGACCGGAACCCGCATCAGCTCGCGCATCGAGGGGATGCCAAGGATACGCATCTCGCCCGTCTGCCCCGAGGACCAGAAGCCGTAATATTCGTCCAGATCGCCGGGCTTGAGATGCCAGCTTGCGCCCTCGCTCGCGGCTTGCGCGGCGGCAGGAGCGATCGCGCCGCCACCCGCCAGCAGGGCGGCAGTGCCACCCAGACCGATACCGCCGATGGCGACCCCGCCCGCCGTCGCGCCCAGCAGGCCGCGTCGGCTGATCTGTGATTTTTGCTCGGTCATGTTCAGACTCCTTTGCTTTTGAAGTTGGGATGGTTGGCCAGCCCCGCGCGCGGGACAGCCATGGACGGAGGTGTGCTGGCGGCGACGTTCTCGCGCCGTTTCAGCTGTTTGATCACCACCGGGCATTTGGTTTTCGAGTGATAGAGAACCTGGCAATGCATGCAGTTCAGGCATTCGTTGGGGTTGATTTCCCCCGTCGGATGGATCGCCTGAACAAAGCATTCGTTGCCGCAGGTCTGACAGGGATTGCCGCATTCCTTGTAGCGCTTGAGCCAGTCGAACATGCGGATCCGGGCCGGGATCGCGAGGCCGGCGCCAAGCGGACACAGATAGCGGCAATAGAAGCGTTCCACGAACAGCCCCGCCATCAGAAGCCCGACAGTATACACCACAAAGGGCCAGGCGCGGACGAATTTCAGCACGATGGCGGTCTTGAAGGGCTCAACCTCGGCCAGCCGCTCGGCCTGATCGAGACTGGCCAGAGAGACCCCGAACAGGCCCAAAAAGATCATGTATTTGACCGGCCAAAGCCGTTCATGCAGACCCCAGGGCAGGCGGTATTGCGGGATGCCCAGCTTGCGCCCGATCTGGTTCAAAAGCTCTTGCAGGGCGCCAAAGGGGCACAGCCAGCCGCAATAGGCCCCGCGCCCCCAGAAGATCAGCGCCGCCGCGACCGAGAACCACAGGATGAAGGTCAGCGGGTCCAGCAGGAAGGCCTGCCAGCTGAAGCCGGTGGCAAGGCTGTTGGCCAGCGCCATGATATTGACCACGGACAGTTGCGCGTTCCACATCCAGCCCAGCACCACCAGCGTGACGGTCAGGAAGGACATGCGGAACCAATAGACCGCGCGTTCCGAGCGGCTGAGATATTCCTGAAAGAAGAACGCCGCCGTCAGCGCGCCCAGCATCGTCAGCAGCACCGCGACCTGCGGCTTCTTGCCCTCCCAGATGCGCTTCCACAGCGCGGCCTGCGCGCTGGCCTCGTCGGTCGAGGCGGCCTGCTCGGCGGCGACTACGGCTTGCGGGGCGGGTTCCGGCGCCGGGGCGGGCAGGGCGCGCAGATAGGATTGCGGAAGTTGGTAATCCAGATCGCGGGTGATGAACAGTTTCTCGATCGGCCCGACTTCGCGATGGATCAGCAGTTGCACGCGAAAGGGCTTGGTCGGGTCAAAGCCGCTATCTGCGGGGATCTTGAACAGATCAACCTCGGTAAAGCCGGGGGCGCCCTGCGCCGCAATGGCGCCGCGCCGATGCTGACGGTCGCGGAAGCGGACAGAAATATCGTCCTGAATCAGCTGGATGCGGTCAAAGATACCGCCGCGCACATAGCCCGACCCCTTGAAGGAATATTGCCCCATCCCGGCGACCAGAATGGCGCTGTCGCCCGGCTCCATCCATTGTTCCAGATTGCCGTATCCGGCCTCGCCCAGCACGGCCTTGCCGATGCCCGGCACGCTGACCAGCGCCATCTGCATGTCGATGAAGACATCCTCGGGTGCCCCGGCGATGGGGCGCTCGGCCGCGCGCGGGTCCTCATGGGCGACAAAGGCCTCGTTCACGTCCTTGACCGTCAGCGACAACCGCCGGATCGAGCCATCGCCCAGCAGGGTTTCCCAATCATCCGGGGCGGTCGCGTCGGGATTGATATCGAAACGCGGGCCGGTATCGGCGGCGGGCGCGGCCAGCCCGCCCAACCCCAATGCGCGGGCAACCTGCAGGCCGGAACGGACGATGGAATCGTCGATCACCATCACCGTCACCGTCGCCCCCGAGACGATATGCAATTCGTGCCCCGAGCCGCCGGCCTGCGCCTCGGCCACCAGATCAAGGCCGACATAGGTGTCGGCCATGGCCTGGATCTTGGCCTCGGGGATGCCGATCAGGACGATGGGTTCGGAATGCTTGACCAGCTTGACGCCCAGAATCCTGGCGTCCGGGTCGATGGCGATCATCGTATGGATGGGTTTGCCGGAATAGCCGGTGGTGCCGACGAAATCGCTGGCGATAAAGGCCCAGCCGATGGTCTCGCCGCCTTTCAGGACCGGCGCGACAGGCAGGTCACTGCGGATCGGGCCAAAGCCGTCGGCGCCGGGGGCCAGTTCAGAGGCGTCGACCTCGGTCAGGAATTTCTCGAGGACCGGGGCGGCCCGAGCCGCCTGTCCGGCCAGTCCCGCCATCAGCAGGATGAGGGCGAATCCGGCGAGGCGAAGGGCGCGCAACAGCGCGGAAATCCGGGTGTCAGACATGATTTC
>JAGPGI010000355.1 GCA_018056045.1 Paracoccus sp. (in: a-proteobacteria) | reverse complement strand
TGCCGGGGATCTATGTGCATCGCCTGATCCAGGGCCAGCATGAAAAGCGCATCGAACAGCGCACGACCCGCAAGCGTGAGGAGGCCTGAGCCATGGGATGGGACCGCAATCAGATGGCCGCCCGCGCCGCGCAGGAACTGCAGGACGGCTGGTATGTGAACCTTGGCATCGGCATCCCGACGCTGGTGGCGAACTATATCCCCGAGGGCGTCGAGGTGACGCTGCAATCGGAAAACGGCATGCTGGGCATCGGCCCCTTTCCCTATGAGGGCGAAGAGGACCCGGACCTGATCAACGCCGGCAAGCAGACGGTGACGGCGCTGCCGCAGACGTCGTTCTTCGACAGCGCCGAAAGCTTTGCCATGATCCGCGGCGGCAAGATCGCCATGGCGATTCTGGGCGCGATGGAGGTGGCCGAGAACGGCGATCTGGCGAACTGGATGATCCCGGGCAAGCTGGTCAAGGGCATGGGTGGGGCGATGGATCTGGTCGCCGGCGTCGGCCGCGTGGTGGTGGTGATGGACCACACCAACAAGGCTGGTGAATCGAAGGTGCTGAAGGCCTGCACCCTGCCGCTGACCGGCCAGAAGGTGGTGGACCGCATCATCACCAATCTGGGCGTTCTGGACGTGGTCGAGGGCGGTCTGAAAATCGTCGAACTGGCCGATGGCGTCAGCGAGGACGAGTTGCGCGCCTCGACCGAGGCGACGATCGTCGGTTGATCCGCGAAGGCAGAGGGGGCTGTCTGCCCCCTCTTGCGGCGGACGCCGCAATTCACCCCCAAGGATATTTCGACATGAAAGAAGGCGGCGAGGCGCTGGACGCTGAAGTGATTGCGGGGCTTTTTACCCGTGACGGCCAGTATCTTTGCGCGCGTTGGAGCAGGCCGATTGCGCCGGTGATCTTTGGGCTGGCGGATGAGACCCTTCCGATCTTTCGTGATGCGACCCGGGCGGTGATCGCCGATGTGCGCCATCCGCTGGTCGAGACCGATCCCGAGATGGGCGCGAACATGATGAGCTTTTTCGTCCGCGATTGGGACGAGTTGGCCCAAATTCCCGATCTGGACCGGTTGACCGGGCAGGAGGGGCTGGCGGATCGGCTCAAGGATCGGGATGCGGACCAATACCGGCTGTTCCGCTTTGACGCCGATGGCACGATCCGCGCCTGCATGAATTTCGTCAACATGGGCGGCAAGCTGGCCGAGGCGCATCCCGCGCAACTGGCCGAGGCGCTCGCGGTCAATTCGATGCTGACCTTTGCCCATGAGGTGACGCCGACCCCGCAACTGGCCAAGCTGATCCGCGCCGCCTATGACCCGGTCATGCCCTCGATTGCCCGCGACCCTTCGCATGCCTTGCGGCTGGCGGCACGATTGCCGCATTAGTCCTTTGCGCTTCTTTCATGACCAAATATCCTCCGGGGGAGTCGCGCATCGCGCGACGGGGGTGGAAAACCCCCAGCCCCCCTATCCTTCAGGACTGCCATGCACCGTTTCCCGATTCGCGTCTATTACGAGGACACCGACCTTGCCGGGATCGTCTATTACGCCAATTATCTGAAATTCATCGAACGTGCCCGTTCCGAATGGCTGCGCGAACTGGGCGTGGACCAGCTGCGGATGAAGGCCGAGGGGCTGGTCTTTGCCGTTCGCCGCATCGAGGCAGACTATCTGTCTCCTGCGCGGTTCGACGATCTGCTGGCGGTTGAAACGGTGTTGAGTGCCCTGAGCCCGGCACGGATCGTGCTGGATCAGCGGGTCATGCGCGGGGACAAGGCGCTGTTTGTCGCGCAGGTGACGGTGGTCTGCGTCAATGACGCCGGACGCCCGGCGCGCATCCCGGCCGAGGTTGCGGCGCGGGTGCAGGGCGCCGATCTCGCGCCAAATTGACACAGAATTGACGTTTGCAGGGCTTTGTCCCGGCAAGGGCTTCTGCTAACTGGCCGGGCAGAAGCCGCCCAGCACGCGGTCCCAAAGGACAGGCCATCATTCATGGAACAACTCGCCGCAGCCGGGCAGCCGGTCGATTTCTCGCTGATCGCGCTTTTCGCGCGCGCATCATTCACGGTGCAGATCGTCATGGTGCTGCTGGTCGTGGCCTCGTTCTGGGCCTGGTCGATCATCATCCAGAAATTCGTGACCTATGCGCAGGCCCGGCGCGAGGCCGATCGCTTTGACCGCGCCTTCTGGTCGGGACAGCCGCTGGATGATCTTTACGACCGCGTCGGCGAGACGCCCTCGGGCCCGTCGGAGCGCATCTTTGCCGCCGGCATGACCGAATGGCGCCGCAGCCATCGCGATGACGGCAACCTCATCGCCGGGGTCACCGCCCGGATCGAGCGGGCGATGAACGTGGCCATCAGCCGCGAAAACGACCGGCTGACGCGCGGGCTGCCATTCCTTGCCACCGTCGGCTCGACCGCGCCCTTTATCGGGCTCTTCGGCACCGTCTGGGGCATCAAGACCGCATTCGAGGAAATCGCGATCTCGCAGAACACCTCGCTCGCCGTGGTCGCGCCCGGCATTGCCGAGGCGCTGGTCGCCACCGCCCTTGGCCTGTTGGCGGCGATCCCGGCGGTCATTTTCTATAACAAGCTCAGCGCCGATTCCGACCGGCTGATCAGCAATCAGGAAGCCTTCGCGGACGAATTCTCGACCATCCTGTCGCGCCAGCTGGACGACGAATAAATGGGGGCCGGGGTCGTCAAGCGCAGCCAAAAGGGCAGGGGCCGCCGCCGCAGCCAGCCCATGTCGGAAATCAACGTCACGCCCTTTGTGGACGTGATGCTGGTCTTGCTAATCATCTTCATGGTCGCGGCGCCGCTGTTGACCGTGGGCGTGCCGCTGGAACTGCCCAAGACTGCCGCCCAGGCCGTTCCGGCCGAACCCGAAGAGCCGCTGAGCGTCTCGGTCACCACGGACGGGCCGATCATGGTCATGACCACCGAGGTCCCCGAGGAAGAACTGGTCACGCGCCTGCGCGCCGTGGCCGAGGAACGCCAGAGCGACAAGATCTATCTGCGCGCCGACGGCGCCATCCCCTATGCCCGGATCATGGAGGTCATGGGGGCGCTGAACGCGGCGGGATTCAACAATATCGTGCTGGTCACCGAGGCTGGCGGCCCGCGCATGGATGCGGACGGCTAGGCCATGGACCGTGCGGATCGCATCGGCTACTGGGTCTCGGGCGTGGCGCATGCGGGGCTGATCGGCGCGGCGCTGGCTGGCGGCGCGCTGTTCCGCCCGCAGCCGCTCGAGGCCGTGCGCATGGCCGAGGTTGCCACCATGTCGGAGGCCGAATTCCAGTCGCTGGCCAGCGCCGCGGCCGGGCGAGGGCCGGTTTCGAACCTGGCCTCCAGCACGCCGGCCCAGCCGCGTCCGCCGGTGAATGAAAACCGTCTTGGCCCGCCCGAGGCGACCAGCCCGCCCGATCCCGATGCGCAGGCGGCCGAGCTGACGACGCCCTCGGATCAGGCCGAGGCGCGGCCGGACCTGTCGGATTTCCAGACCCCGAA
>JAGPGI010000354.1 GCA_018056045.1 Paracoccus sp. (in: a-proteobacteria) | reverse complement strand
GACAAATGCCACGTCGCGGGCCTGATCGCGCCAGCCGGCGATCTTCTGGGCAAATTCGGGCGAGGACAGCATCTGGCCGCGCTCATCCAGCACCACCAGCGCGGCGCCCTCGGGGATCGCGCGCGCCAAGAGCGGGGCTTCGGCGCTCATGCCGCCGCCGCGCTTGTCCTCGACCTCGGTCAGGGTGACCGGCGGCAGGCCAAGGGCGCGACCGGCCTTGGCGTGGCGGTCCAGATAGTCGTCGATCAGCTTGGCCTCGGGGCCCTGCCGCAGCCGCCCGACTGCGGCAATGACCATGCGCATGTTCTAGTTCTGGGTCTTGCGGGCCTCTTCGGCCGCGTGATCGGCGCGCAGCCGGTCCAGCGTGGCCGAGCGCAGCGCGTCGGCGGGCATCCACATCTTTTCCAGCTGATAGAACTCGCGCACTTCGGGGCGGAAGACATGGACGATCACGTCATCCGTGTCGATCAGCACCCAGTCGCCGGTATCCTTGCCCTCGACGCGGGCGGAATGCCCGGTCTGCTGTTTCAGACGCTCGACCAGCTTTTCAGCGATCGCCGCCACCTGACGCGCGTTACGGCCCGAGGCGATGACCATGTGATCGGCCATGGCCGAACGGCCCCGCAGATCGATGGTCACGACATCTTCGGCCTTGTCGTCGTCAAGAGAGGCAAGAATGCGGTCCAGAACCTGATCACTGGTCAGTCCGGACTCGGCAGGGGACGCGGCCGGCGTTGAGGCCGACGAAGCGGTATTGGACAGGGGTTCATCCTCCGGTCAGCGCGCCGATCGCCCCCGGCGCAGGGGATAGCTTAAAGATAGCAGTTTTTCGGCCTATCTCAATGACCGCCGGCGGATTCGGGCCCATCGGGCTGTTGCCGGACGGCCAGCGCCTCGTTCAAGAGCCGCACCTCGCGCTGCGGGAAGGGGATCGAGACACCATGTTCCTTGAACGCATCCCACAGCGCCAGAAACACCTGCCCGCGCACATTGGTCAGGCCGCCGGTCGCGTCGCCAATCCAGAAACGCAGCACATAATCGACCGAGCTGTCGCCGAAACCGGTGATCCAGCAGACCGGCCGGCGGCTGGAAATCACCCGCCCCACCCCCAGCGCGGCCTTGATCGCGATCTCGCTGACCTTGTGCGGATCGTCCTGATACGAGGCGCCGAATTTCAGGTCCAGCCGGACGTAATTGTTGGTATGGGACCAGTTGACGAC
Organism: Paracoccus sp. (in: a-proteobacteria); assembly: GCA_018056045.1. Taxonomy (GTDB): domain Bacteria; phylum Pseudomonadota; class Alphaproteobacteria; order Rhodobacterales; family Rhodobacteraceae; genus Paracoccus. The sequence goes on along the minus strand of JAGPGI010000354.1, from coordinate 2,298 downwards.
CTGTCCGGTGACCAGATCCTCGTTTGGAATCAGATACTCGCGCCCGTCGCGGGTGACGACGCTGACATAGCGCGCGCCCAGTTCCTCGATCCAGCCGAAGGTGTCGCCAAGGCTGATCACATCCCCCGGCTTGATCGAGCGGTCCAGCAGGATGATGATCCCCGACACCAGATTCGAGACCACCTTTTGCAAGCCAAAGCCAAGGCCCACGCCGACCGCGCCGGAAAACACCGCAAGCCCGGTCAGATCGAAACCCACCGCCTTCAACCCGATGATGACCGCCATGCTGAACAGGATCACCTGCAGCAGTTTCGCGGTCAGCACCCGCATCGTGGGCGAGATGTCCTCGTTCCGCGCCAGCCGCGCCGAGATGATCTGCGACAGCAGCCGCGCCCCCGCGATCAGCAGCCCCGTGACCACCAGCGCATTGATCACCGTCAGCGCCGACAGCCGGAAATCGCCAAAGCTGATCGCCGCACGGTCCAGCACCCGGCTGACCGATTCGGTCAGGCCCAGCAGGTGGATCGTGACCCAGACCCATGCCGCCCAGCTGACGATCCGGCGCAGGAACCGGTTGGAGATGATCCGCGCCAGAAAGAAGATCGCGACCCAGGCGGTGGCGATGGTCGCGGCCAGCGCGATCACCTGACTGCGCGAGGGCCAGGTGATTTCGCGCATCACCAGCACCACCGCCCATGACAGCGCCGCGAACACGATCAGCATCAGCCGGCGCTCGATCTGCAGGCCCAGCCGCAGCCGCCATTTCGGCCAGTTTTCGCGGCTGCGCAGCCAGTTGGTCAGCATTGGCGACAGCAGCCGCGCCACCAGCCATGACAACCCGATCAGCACGACAATGGCGAGCAACTGATTGCGGCGCGAGGGCAGCCACAACAGCTTGAAGAAGGTGACGACGCTGCCCCACAACCCCTGCGCGGCGTCGATGATGTCAGGATTCAACTGCTCCATGCCGCTCCCTTCCCTACGGTCATTTGAACCCTGCCCGCCTGTCCTGACAAGCTTCCATGGACCAGTTATATTGCCTCAGCGGTTAAAGCCGCGTAAAAGGCGCTTCATGCGAGGATTCGTCTATTTCGACATCCATGACCGCGCCCGCCTGCCGGGCCGGTTCTACGGCGAAAGCCTGTCCGTCACTGCGCGACTGTGACGGCGCGGGTGCCTGTGCGCCCGGGTCCCGCCCCGCCCCCCTTGCGGGCAACCACGATATCCCTCTCCAGCTACTCTTTACGAAAGAGAAAGCCATGACCGGCAAGACCAACGCGGGCGCGCCCCGCACCCTTTACGACAAGATCTTCGACGCGCATGTGGTGGACCGTCAGGAAGACGGCACCTGCCTGCTCTATATCGACCGGCATCTGGTCCATGAAGTGACCAGCCCGCAGGCCTTCGAGGGGCTGCGCATGACCGGCCGCAAGGTCCGCCGCCCCGACCAGACCATCGCCGTGCCGGACCATAACGTGCCCACCACCGCCGACCGCGTGAACGGCATCGAAAACCCCGAGGGGCGCATTCAGGTCGCCGAGCTTGACAAGAACGCCAAGGAATTCGGCCTGAACTATTACCCGATGTCGGATATCCGTCAGGGCATCGTCCATATCGTCGGCCCCGAACAGGGCTGGACCCTGCCCGGCATGACGGTCGTCTGCGGCGACAGCCACACCGCAACCCATGGCGCCTTCGGCGCGCTGGCCCACGGCATCGGCACCTCCGAGGTCGAGCACGTTCTGGCCACGCAGACGCTGATCCAGAAGAAATCCAAGAACATGAAGGTGGAAATCACCGGCAAGCTGCGTCCGGGCGTCACCGCCAAGGACATCACGCTGTCGGTGATCGGGGCGACCGGCACCGCCGGCGGCACCGGCTATGTCATCGAATATTGCGGCGAAGCGATCCGCGATCTGTCCATGGAAGGCCGCATGACGGTCTGCAACATGGCCATCGAAGGCGGCGCCCGCGCCGGCCTGATCGCGCCCGATGAAAAGACCTACGAATATGTCAAAGGCCGCCCGCACGCGCCGAAAGGCGCCGCATGGGAAGCCGCGCTGACCTGGTGGAAGACGCTTTACACCGACGAGGGCGCGCATTGGGACAAGGTCATCACCATCCGTGGCGAGGATATCGCCCCGGTCGTGACCTGGGGCACCTCGCCCGAGGACGTGCTGCCGATCACCGACAAGGTTCCCGCCCCCGAGGATTTCGAAGGCGGCAAGGTCGAGGCCGCGCGCCGCAGCCTTGACTATATGGGCCTGAAACCCGGCACGCCGCTCAATGAGATCAAGA
>JAGPGI010000353.1 GCA_018056045.1 Paracoccus sp. (in: a-proteobacteria) | reverse complement strand
CCCTTGTGATCCGCGATTACGCCCAGCACGGCGGCGGCAATCCCGCCCATGCCAAAGGCGAAGCCGAAAAAGATCCCGGCGATCAACCCGACCCGGCCCGGCACCAGCTCCTGCGCGAAGACGACAATGGCCGGGAAGGCCGAGGCGAGGATGATCCCGATGATGATCGTCAGCACACCCGTCCCGACCAGCCCGGCATAAGGCAGCATCAGCGTGAAGGGCAAGACGCCGAGGATCGAGATCCAGATCACCGTCAGCGGCCGGAACCGGTCGCCAAGCGGACCGCCCAGCAACACGCCCACGGCCATCGCGGCGAGAAACAGGAACAGCATCATCTGCGACTGCTGCTCGGTCAGGTGGAACTTCTTCATCAGGAAGAAGGTGTAATAGCTGGTGATCGAGGCGGTGTAGATGTTCTTGGAAAATGTCAGCAGCGCCAGAATGCCAATGGCCATGCGCACCCGCCCCTTCGGCAGGCTGTGCATCGCCACCGCGCGCTTGCGCCCCGCCGAGGCACGCATGTAGTTGCCATACCATTGGCCCACGCGGGTCAGCACGACGATGCCGACCATAGCCATCAGCGTGAACCACAGGATAGATCCGCGCCCGTTCGGCACCACGATGAAGGCCGCCAACAAGGGGCCAATCGCCGTTCCGGCATTGCCGCCGACCTGAAAGAAGGATTGTGCCGTGCCATAACGCCCGCCCGAGGCAAGGCGGGCGACGCGGCTGGCCTCGGGGTGGAACACGGCAGAGCCGAAGCCGATCAGCATCGCCCCCGTGACCAGCACCGCGTAGCTTTCCGCCTGCGACAGCGCGACCAGCCCGATCAGGCTGGAGAACATCCCAAGCGGCAGCGACATCGGCATCGGCCGCTTGTCGGTGGCCAGCCCGATCGCCGGCTGCAACAGCGATGCCGTGCCCTGAAAGGCCAGCGTCAGCAGCCCGATCTGCCAGAACTTCAGCGAAAACTCGGTCTTCAGCAGCGGATAGATCGCCGCCAGAAGCGATTGCATCACATCGTTGAACATGTGGCACAGGCTGATCCCCGCCAGGACCAGCCAGGTGGTCTTTTCGGGCGTGACGGCAGCCGTTTTGGCAACAGGCTGCGTCTCTTCGGACGGGGCCGGATTGGACAGGTCTGACATGGGGGAACCTCGTTCTGCCCCTGTTTTTCGGCCCCCGATCCGGCATCGTCAACCCTGCCTGACCAAAAAAGGCGCGCCCCGCAAGGCGCGCCGTGGCAGGGGCAAGGATCTTGCCCGCTGCGTTCGGATCAGTTCGAGAAGGCCTGAATCAGGTTCAGCACCGCCAGCACCTTGTTGGTGCTGGTATCGACACGGTAAGCGCGGTCGCCATCGCGATAGTAACGCCAGTTGTCGCGATCCTCGAACCCATAACGGTCGGCATCGCGGATGATGGTGTAATTGCCGACCCTCAGCACGTCACCAATGCCATTGCCATAGCGGACATAGTCCCTGTCGCGACGGTCATCGTCATGGTCGCGGCGATGATGATTGCGGGCCTGCCCCGGCGGGACGCAGGCCGGCGATTTCTTCGCCAGACCGGGCGGGCAATGCGACGCGTGGCCATTGCCGCCATGATGGTTGTTACGGTGCTTGCCGCCGTCAGCCAGGACCGGGGTCGCGGCCAAGGCCAGCAAAAGCGAGCTTGCGCCAAGAAGCTGTGCGAGTTTCATATCGTGTTCCTGTCCATTCTGCTGGCGCCCCAACGCCCGCAGCCGCATTTCGGATCGTTCACAGTCCTGTGAACGACTCGGTTCAGCCCCGACAGGCCGGAAACCGCCGATCAGACTGGACGGTGTTTGAACGATCTAATGTCATTCGACTGTAAGAGTGCGAATTTTCGCGACGTCGAAAACGAATCACTTACAACATATTGATATAAAATAATAAAATTTGTGCCGAATTGCGCTTGGAGCGATTCCATGCCGATTTGGAGCATATGCGGGCGAGCCATTTTGGACCATATCAGCGCAGCGGCACATAAAAAGGCCCGCGCAAAGCGCGAGCCCAAGTAGCAGGTTGCAAGTTTCTGGTCAGATGCTGATCGCCGACCGCTTCTTCTCCCAGATTTCGAAGATCTTATGAGCTACCCCCCGAAAATCGGACAGTGACGTAAGCTACGATCTGAAGTCTGCTGGTCTCCAAGAACGAGGAGAACAGAGATGTCGAAACGCAGGAACCATGACGCGGCATTCAAAGCGCGGGTAGCGTTGGAAGCCGTGAAGGGGGAGCGCACGGTGTCGGAGTTGGCCGCCGAGTATGGCGTGCATCCGACGATGATCCATCAATGGAAGCGGTCGCTGCTGGAGGGTGCCGCAGGCATCTTCGAACGCGGCGGCAAGGCTGCGGTGGCGGCCGAGGTTGCCGAAGAAACGGTCCGCGACCTGCACGCCAAGATCGGAGAACTGGCTGTGGCCAATGATTTTTTGTCACGAAAGCTCAAGCCTTGGATCGGCAAGTGAGGCGCGGGATGATCGAACGCGACCATCCCAGGCTGTCGGTCGGGGCGCAATGCCGTCTACTGTCTATCTCGCGGTCGTCGTTCTATTACGCGCCGTTGGGCGAGACGGCGATGAACCTCGACCTCATGCTTTTGATCGACAAGCAGTTCCTGGACACTCCGTTCTACGGCGTCCGCCAGATGGCCTGGCATCTGCGGAACGAAGGCCATGCCGTGAACGAAAAGCGCGTCCGACGGCTGATGCGCCTCATGCGTCTGATGCCGATCTACCAGAAACCGGACACCAGCAGGCCGGCCAAGGGCCACAAGACCTACCCCTATCTTTTGGGCGGGCTGCGGGTGGAGCGGCCCAACCAGGTCTGGTGCGCCGACATCACCTACCTGCCCATGCGAAAGGGCTTCCTCTATCTGGTGGCCATCATGGACTGGTTTACCCGGAAAGTGCTGGCCTGGCGCATCTCCAACACGCTGGAGGCGGACTTCTGCGTCGAGGCGCTGAATGAGGCCATCCACCGCTTCGGCCCGCCCGAGATCATGAACACGGATCAGGGCAGCCAGTTCACGTCCTTCGCCTGGACCGACCGGTTGAAGCGGGTCGGCACGCGGATCTCGATGGACGGCAAGGGGCGCTGCCTCGACAACATCTTCATCGAGCGCCTGTGGCGGTCCTTGAAGTATGAATGCGTCTACCTGCACGCCTGGGAGACAGGTTCGCAGGCCAGGGCTGGCATCGGGCGCTGGATCACCTTCTATAACCACCAGAGACCCCACACTGCCCATGGCGGTCAACCGCCCGCCGTGGTCTACTTCAACGCAACCCAAACCGATCAGCAGGTGCAGGCAGTAGCTTAAGTCCGCCGGAAATCTGTCCAAGAGTTGGGGAGTAGCTCAGTTTGCACCATTGACGAGCAGCTAGGTCATGTTGACAAATGGCGGAGCCAGATGCGGATCGAGGTGATGTCGATGAAGCCCAGGAAGCTCTCTGCGGTTTTGTCGTAGCGGGTGGCGACGCGGCGGGCATTCTTGAGCTTGTTGAAGC
>JAGPGI010000352.1 GCA_018056045.1 Paracoccus sp. (in: a-proteobacteria) | reverse complement strand
TTTCAGATCGAGGAATTCATGCCTGTCATCGTCATGGCCAGCCCCAAGGGGGGCGTCGGGAAATCGACCTGTGCCGTTCTTCTGGCGTCCGAATTCGCCCGGATGGGGGCAGGGGTCACGGTTCTGGACTGCGACCCGAACAAATCGCTGACCCGCTGGGCCGGCCACGGCACCCCGGACCGGGTGACGCTGCGCAACGATATCGGCCGCTCCGAGATCGTGCCGGCGATCCGGGCGGCGGATGGCGACGGGCGCATCGTCATCGTCGATCTGGAAGGCGTCGCCTCGCAGCTGGTCAGCCGCGCCATCTCGCAGGCCGATCTGGTCATCGTGCCGATGCAGCCGACCGCCCTTGACGCCGAGATCGGCTCCGAGGCGCTGGCGCTGATCCGCGAGGAGGAGGAGGCGCTGGGGCGCGCCATCCGTCACGCCGTGGTCCTGACCAAGACCAGCGCCGCGGTGAAAAGCCGCGTCCAGAAAGAACTTGAGGAACAGCTGCGCGGGGCAGGGATCGACGTGATCGAACCCTCGCTGGTGGCCCGCGCGGCCTTCTCGGAGCTTTTCGCCTATGGCGGCGATCTGACCCGGATGATGCAGGACAAGACCATGACCACCGGCGGCAGGGTCGATACGGCGCTGCAGAATGCCCGGGCTTTCACGGAGGCTGTCTATGAGCGGCTCAAATAGGCTTGCCGGGCTGAAGGCCCGGCCCAAGGACATCTCGGTCGAGGAGGTCCGTCGCGTCGATGAGGTGGGCGAGGCGCTGGGTTTCGTGGATCGCAGCCCGCGCAAGAAGCCGGGCCGCAAGCCCAGCCCGCGCACCTATCAGCTGCATCCCAAGGTCTTTCCCGCGACCGGCGCCGCCATCGCGGCCGAGGCCGAGCGGCTGGGGATCACCCAGGGCCAGCTGATCGAACGGATGTGGGCCGTCTATCAGCCCCCGGAACGCCGATCCGAAGACTGATCGGCACGGCTGGCCCCCTGGTCGCTGTTGCAATCGCGGCCCGTCTCGGCAAGATGGCCGCCCATTGGCAATAAGGCATATCATGATCGATCCGCTGTCCCGACTTGCGATCCTCCACGGCACGGACAAGTTCGGCTATCACGACTATACCCCGAATTATTTCTCGCTTCTGGAAAGCTGGCGCATGCGGCCGCTGCGGATGCTCGAGATCGGCGTCGGCGGCTATGGGTTCGAGGATCGCGGCGGGGAATCGCTGGCGACCTGGCGGGACTTCTTTCCGCAGGCCGAAATCACCGCCATCGACATCCAGCGCAAGACGGTCGAGCTGGGACCCCGGGTCAGGATCCTGCAGGGCAGTCAGGTCGATGCGCCGTTTCTGGCCGGGCCGGTGGCCGAACGCGGACCTTTCGACATCATTCTGGACGATGGCAGCCACCAAAATGAACATGTGATCAAGACGTTCGAGCTGATGTTTGACGGGCTTGCGCCGGGCGGGATCTATATCATCGAGGATGTGCAGACCGCCTTCATGCCGCGCTATGGCGGATCGCTGGCGCTGAAGGCGCCGAATTCGGTCGGATATTTCGCCGACCGCCTGGTCGATCTGGCTGCGGGACGGGCAGGCGAGATCGCCGCCATCGAGCGGTTTCACAACATCATCGTCCTGCACAAGCGGGGCAGGGGGGATGACCCGCATCCCGCCCATGCCGACCGCCGCATCCGCGCGGCGCTGGCGGCGGGCCGGTCGGTCCGCCGCGCCGATCCGGCGCTGGTGCTTGCCCCCGAACTGGCCCCCGAACTGGCCCCCGAACTGGCCGCGCATGAGGGTGGCAAGGATGCCGGCATCCTGATCGCTGACGCCCGTCAGGTGGGCGACGGCGCCGCCCTGACCGCCCTGATCGATGATCTTGGCCCCGAGGGCGTGATCGTGCTGCAGGGCGGCCCCGTCGCGGCCGGGCTTCTGCGCGAGATCTTTGCCCAGATCGATCACCGCGAGATCCGCGCCAATTACCCCGATGCGCCCGTTCAGGATTACGCCCGGCGCATCCTGTCGCTGTCGGTCCATGCCGATGGCGCGGTGCTTGAGATCGGCGACAACAACTATCCGTCGAATTTCGCCTTTGATCCGCAAGAGCCGCGCGCGGCGGCGGCGCTGGCGGCCATCGGCGAGATCATTCAGGACCCGCAGGCCAGCGGGACCGGGCTGCTGCAATATGCCGGCATCCTGCAGCGCTTCTCGGGGATCGAGGCGGCTTTCGGGCTGGTCGGGCGACTGGCCGCAGCGGGCTGTACGGACCGGCGCTATTACCAGCTGGCCGCCCTGCACATGCAGCGCGCCGGAAACTGGACCGAGCTCCTGCGCCTGTCCGACGAGGCGCTGGGGCATCTGCCCGACCATCCGCATTTCGTGGTCACCAAGGTGCGGGCCATGCGCATGCTGGGGCAGGGCGCCGAGGCCGAGGCCCTGCTGCGCGCCGCCTATGCCCGCGATCCGCGCGGTCGGGCGGTGGTGGTGGCGCTGGCCCGCTCTGAACAGGGTGCCGGGCGCATGGCCGAGGCCATCGCGCTTTACGAACAGTCGATCAACCTGTTTCCGCTTGGCGGCCGGCCGGCACAGCTGCGCAAGCTGATCGAGCTGTGCGAAAGCGCCGGGGCAGGGCCGGCCGCCATCCGCGCCAGCCGGCAGCTGATCGCGCTGGTCCCCGGGGATGTCCTGGCGCAGCGGGTTCTGGCCGGGACCGCCCCGGACTGATCGGGACGCCCCCGAAAGACCCCGGAACCGCAGCGGGGCCCATTTTGGGGCACGGGCCGGGGCACAGGGGCCAGGCTGGGCCGGGATCGCCCGTCGGTTGCGACAAAACCGCCCCGCTGATACAGCAGGGCGCGCGGGTGATCCTGTGGGCCGTTTCGAATTCTGGCATGATGTGGAAATTTTCTGATGATCTCTGAACCCCTTCCGGAAGGTGGATGGTCGACCGAGTTGCGGACGGTCAGGGACGCTGTGATCTGCCCGGCGGAAACCCATGCCGATACCCCCGGGGTCTGGGCCGATGGCGATGTCGAAGAGGCCGCGACATGGCGCGGCGGCATCCGCCTGACCGGTGCCCTGACCGAAATACCCGAGGTGACCGCCCATCTGGACGGCCGCCACATGTGGGGCGGCATCTATTTCGGCCATTTCGGCCATTTTCTGGTCGAAACCATCTCGCGGCTCTGGGCGGTCCGTCAGGCCGGGGCGCAGGGTGTGCTGTTCACGCCGCGCCATGGCCGCCTGCAGAGTTTCGTCACCTATCAGAAAGAGCTGATCGACCTGGTCCTGCCCCGGACCGAGGTCAGGATCATCCGCGAACCGACCCGCGTCGAAGAGCTGGTAATTCCCGGTCAGGGCTTTGGTCTGGGCAAGATCTCTGCCGGCACGGCGCAGTTTCGCGCCTTCATCCGCGAGGCTCTGGCCGATATCGAGCCTGCCGATATCGAGAATGTCTATATTTCCCGCACCAGGTTCGGCGGCAAGGGCGGGATCATCAACGAACAGCGGCTGGAGCGGCTGCTGGAGGCGGAAGGCTAT
>JAGPGI010000351.1 GCA_018056045.1 Paracoccus sp. (in: a-proteobacteria) | reverse complement strand
AAGCAACTGGATGCCGGCCATGCCAAGGGCAAGGTCATTCTTGAGGAAAACGCCCTGAACGGTCTGGGCCTGCCCCTGCATCCGGGGGCCGAGCGCTTCTACAAGGAAGCCGGGCTTCTGAAATAAGACCAAACGGGGCGCGGAGATGATCCGCGCCCTTTGCTTCACAGCAGGGACGAAAAAGAATGACCGACAACAAGCGACCCGAACATTACGACGAGCCGGACCTGCTGACTGCCGATCAGCTGCAGGAGATCGAGGAGAAATTCGATCCCGAATTGCGGTTCCGGGATCTGCTGCGGCCGGTGGCCATTCTGGCCGGGGCGCTGCTGTTCCTGCTGTCGTGCTATCATTATTACACCGCCGGCTTCGGAATTCCGCAGGCCGTCGTGCATCGCGGGCTGCATATGGCGGTGACGCTGTTCGTGGTCTTTCTGTCCTTCTCGGCCTGGGGCAAGGGCGAGATCGCGCGCGGGCCGCTGTCATTTCTGGGCCTGCCGCTGGGCGACTGGGCGCTGGCCTTTGCCGGGGCGATCACCTCGCTTTATGTGCCCTATATCTATGATGTGCTGGCCTTCCGCGTCGGCAACCCCCTGCCCATCGACATCGCCATGGGCACGGTGCTGATCGTCGTGCTGCTGGAGGCGGTGCGCAGGTCCATGGGCTGGCCCTTGCCGGTCATCGCCATCCTGTTCATGGCTTACGCCTATTTCGGGCAATACATGCCCAGCATTTTCGTGCATCCCGGCGCAAGCTGGTCGAATATCGTCAACCACCTGTATCTGACCAGCCAGGGCATCTATGGCACCGCGCTGGGGGTCATCGCGACTTATGTGTTCCATTTCGTGCTCTTCGGCGTCATGGCGACGCGGATCGGGCTGGGGCAGCTTTTCATCGACATCGCCAGCGCATTGGCGGGGCGCTATGCGGGCGGGCCGGCCAAGGTCTCGGTCCTGTCCTCGGCGCTGCTGGGGTCGATCTCGGGGTCCTCGATCGCCAATACAGTCACGACCGGCGCGCTGACCATCCCGGCGATGATCCGCGTGGGCTATCCGCGCCATTTCGCCGCCGCGGTCGAGGCCGCCTCGTCCACCGGCGGGCAGATCACCCCGCCGGTCATGGGCGCCGTGGCTTTCCTGATGATCGAATATCTGGGCGTGCCACTGACCACGATCCTGACCGCCGCGCTGGTCCCGGCCTTCATGCATTTCTTTGGCGTGCTGGTTCAGGTCCATCTTGAGGCCAAGCGCCTTGGCCTGCGCGGGCTGCACCCGAGCGAGCTGCCCAATGCCTGGAAGGTGTTCAAGGCCGGCTGGCTGTCGGTCCTGCCGCTGATCATCCTGATCGGGGTGCTGGTTTCGGGGCGGACGCCCTTTGCCGCCGCGTTCTGGTCGATCACCGCCTGTATCGCCGTCCTGATCATCCAGGAGGTCCGCGCCCGCGGCATCCCCGAGGGGCTGAAGGCCACCGCCCATGGCGTCTATGAGGGCTTTGTGCTGGGTGCCAAGCAATCGCTGTCGGTGACCGCCGCCGCCGCGCTGGTCGGCGTGGTGATCGGCGTGGTGACGCTGACCGGCGTCGGCTTCAAGATCGCCTATATGGTCACCGGGTTGGCCGCCGGCTGGGCGGAATCGGTCCATGCTGCGCTGGCTTTCCTGCCCTTTGAGGTGATGACGGTGCCCAGCTGGACGCTGCTGTTCACCCTGCTGCTGACGGCGGTGGTCTGCGTGCTGATGGGCTGCGGCATTCCGACGACCGCGAACTATATCATCATGGTCGCGGTGGCGGCGCCGATCCTTGGCCTGCTGGGCGTGCAGGACATCGTCGCGCATTTCTTCGTCTTTTATTACGGCGTGCTGGCGGATGTGACCCCGCCCGTGGCGCTGGCGGCCTATGCCGCGGCAGGGATCGCGAATGCCAATGCCTTCAACGCCGGCAATACCGCCTTCCGGCTGTCCATGGGCAAGGCGCTGGTGCCCTTTGTCTTTGCCTTCCAGCCGGCGCTGCTGCTGGTGACGGACGGCTTTACCTGGCCCGCCTTTTTCCTGGCAGCAGGGGGCGCGATGCTGGGTATCTGGGCGCTGTCCTCGGCCATTACCGGCTGGCTCTTCGGCCCGCTCTGGCGCAGCGAGCGCGCGCTCCTGGTTATCGCCGCCATCCTGCTGGTGGCGCCGCAACTGATCGCGACGCTGATCGGCATCGCCATCATGGCGCCCATCGCGGCGCGGCAGTTGATCGCGAACAAGCGCAGCACTGCATAACCCTGTGGATAAAACCACGCGACTCAGGGGGCGGAATCTGTGGGGATCCCGCCCCCTTTTTCATGGCTGTGGATCAGAGCCGTGAACAGATCCGGAACCCCGGCAAATTTTCCACATGTCGACAAGCGCGGCGATCTTGCCCACAGGCTGTGAACAAATCTCCCATTCCACAAATTTATCCACAACGACCAATTCGGTAAATTTCTGGAAAAAAACGAAAAATCTGGATTCTGGATCGTTTGGAAAATTTATGCACAGGGCCTCGGAACTGGGGATTTTCGGCGTGGAACATAGATTTCCCGTCATCCACAGGCCCTACCACAACATCATCCTTCTTTATCTCTATCTTATTTTAAGAGAGGTAGGGCACAGAGGTGCCCGATGACCGACTTTCTGAGCCTTGCTTACCCTTGGGTGAGATCCCTGCATGTGATGGCGGTGATTTCCTGGATGGCGGGGCTGTTCTATCTGCCCAGATTGTTCGTCTATCACGCCGAACGCGGCCAGAATGGCGGCGAGCCGGCGCAATCCTTCCAGATCATGGAAGAAAAGCTGCTGCGCATGATCATGAACCCGGCCATGGTCGTGACATGGCTTGCGGGTCTGGCGCTGGTCCTGACGCCCGGAATCGTGGTCTGGAGCGATCTCTGGCCCTGGAGCAAGGCTGCGGGCGTTCTGGGCATGACCTGGTTTCACATGTGGCTGGCCGGGCAGCGCAAGGCCTTGGCGCGCGGGCAGGGGCTGACGGGGCGGCGCTATCGGATGATGAATGAATTGCCGACGCTGCTTATGGTCGTGATTGTGGTTTCGGTGATCCTGCGGTTCTGAAAACCGGGCGGGAATTGACTCGCAGGGGAAAACTGCCTATGTCAGCCGCACCCGCCGTCCGGCGGGAATTTTCCTGATACAGTTTCCCCACGCGCCCCGACCCTGTCGGCGTGCCGCGTCCATAGGGCCAAGTATGACCGAAGAACGCCTTAACCTGTCCGATCTGAAAGCCAAGAGCCCGGCCGACCTGCTCTCCATGGCCGAGGAATGGGAAATCGAGAACGCCTCGACCATGCGCAAGGGCGAGATGATGTTCTCGCTGTTGAAAGAGCATGCCGAGGACGGCTGGGATATCGGCGGCGATGGCGTGCTTGAGGTGGTTCAGGACGGTTTCGGCTTTCTGCGCTCGCCCGAGGCGAACTACCTGCCCGGTCCCGACGATATCTATGTCAGCCCCGACATGATCCGCCAGCACAGCCTGCGCACCGGCGACACGGTCGAGGGCGTGATCCGCGCGCCCGGCGAGAATGAGC
>JAGPGI010000350.1 GCA_018056045.1 Paracoccus sp. (in: a-proteobacteria) | reverse complement strand
TGCCCTCGTTCGGCTGCAGCTTGATGACAAGCTGGTTGGCCTTGTGCGTGCCGCCATCGTCAAAGATCGAATGCGGCGGCTCTTTGAAGGTGACGACGATTTCGCTGGTGCGGGCGCGCAGGCGCTTTCCGGTGCGCAGATAAAAGGGCGTCCCGGTCCAGCGCCAGTTGGCGATCTGGACTTTCAGCGCGACAAAGCTTTCGGTGCGCGAGGCGGGATTGCCCGCATCCTCCAGATAGCCCGGACCGTCCGGCCCGGCCTGATACTGGCCGCGCACGATGTCCTCGGGGGCCAGGGGTTCCAGCGCGCGGATCACCTTGAGCTTTTCGTCGCGCACGGCGTCGGGGTCGAAGTGATAGGGCGGCTCCATCGCGATCAGGCACAGAAGCTGCATCATGTGGTTCTGGACCATGTCGCGAATGGCGCCGGAATGATCGTAATATTCGCCGCGTCCGCCCACGCCCACGGTCTCGGCCACGGTGATCTGGACGTGATCGACGTATTGCGCGTTCCAGAGAGGCTCGAACAGGATATTGGCGAAACGCACCGCCATCAGGTTCTGGACGGTTTCCTTGCCCAGATAATGGTCGATCCGGTAAATCTGGTTTTCCGCGAAATGCCGCGCGAGCGTGGCGTTCAGCGCCCGCGCCGTGGCCAGATCGCGACCAAAGGGCTTTTCGACAACGATGCGGCTGTCGGCATCGGCGATGCCGTTATCTGCCAGACGCTCGGCGATGTCGCCAAACAGCGCCGGCGCGACCGAGAAATAAAATGCATGGACCGCACCCGGCCGCATCCGCGCCTTGAGCTCGGCCCAACCGCCGGTGCCGCGCGCGTCGATCGAGACGTAGTGCAGCGTCTGCAGAAAGGCGGAAAGCTGCGCCTCGTCCTCATCCGGGCCGATGAATTCATGGATCGCCGCGCGCATTTCGGCACGGAACGCATCGTCATCCTGTTTGGTGCGCGCCGCGCCAATGATCTGCGCCGTCGCAGGCATCTGCCCCGCCACAAAGCGCCGATACAGGCCCGGTACGATCTTGCGCCGGGCAAGATCGCCGGTCGCGCCAAAGATCACCAGATCGAAATCGTCGACCGGAATGATGCGTGAAACCATGGCTGTCTCCTTACCGCTGAAAAGCGGATTAGCCGATGTTAGCGTTAACAACAAGTCTTGTGATCCCGTTCGTCTCGTCAAGTTCAATTCTGTGGCAAGCCTTCGCCTGCATCCAGCCGCGCCATGGCCTTGGCCAGACGCGGCAGGCGGGCGCGGCGCATCAGCTCCTTGCGGGGCATTGCTCCACCAGCGGCGCGGGCGCGGGCCTCGGCACCGGCAATGGCGGCAAGGATCGGCTCGGGCGCTTGCAGGAAAAGCTCGCGCAGGAATTCGTCGGGATGGATCGCCGACAGCCCCACCGCAGCCAGTGCGCCGCGCGGAAAATCGCGCAGATTGGCGGTCACGATCCGGGATGCACCAGCGGCCAGCGCGGTCTCGACCACATGGCGGTCAGCCGGATCGGGCAGGTCAAGGCCGCGCGCATCCCCTGCCCCCTCGGTCATCGCTTGCGGGAAACGCGCCTCGGTCAGGGCGATTTCGACCCCGGCATCCAGATTCTGGCGCGCGGCGGCATGGCGCCATTCGTCCAGGATGCGCCGTGACCAGACCGGCTGGTAAAGGCCCGCCCCGGCCGCATCCGTCAGGATCTCGCGCAGGACGGTGGGGTAAAGGACGCAGGCGTCCAGAACCGCCCTCATCACCCGTCCAGCCGGAAGAACAGCGCCTTGAGGTAGCCCGTCTCGGCCAGTTGCGGCAGCGTCGGGTGGTCGGGGCCGGCCTGCCCGCTGTGCAAAAGCTGCATCCGCCGCCCGCCGCGCCCGATGCCGCGCGCGCTGGCGTTGCGAAAGGCCGACAGATCGGCAGCGTGGCTGCACGAACACAGTCCCAGATAGCCACCCGGCGCAACCAGCGGCGCGGCCAGTTTCGCCACCCGTTCATAGGCGCGCAGCCCGGCCTCAAGTGCAGGCTTCGAGGGCGCAAAGGCCGGCGGGTCGCAGATCACCAGATCGAACTGCGCCCCCTCGGCGGCCAGCGCCTCAAGCTGGGCAAAGGCGTCGCCCTGCCGGGCGATGAGCCGCGCCTCGGCCCCCATGGCGCGGGCACCGCCACGGGCCAGCTCCAGCGCCGCGGCCGAGCCATCGACACAGGTCGCCTGCGTGGCCCCCGCCGCCAGCGTCGCAAGGCCAAAGCCGCCGACATGGGAAAACACGTCCAGCACCCGCGCGCCACCCGCGAGACGCTGCGCAAAGGCGTGGTTCGGGCGCTGGTCATAAAACAGCCCGGTCTTTTGTCCCTGCGTCAGGTCGGCCAGATAGATGGCGCCGTTCATCGGCACCTCGACCGGTCCACTGACCGCGCCCGAAAGCACCTCCATCCGCTCGTCCAGCCCCTCAAGGCCGCGAGCGCGGCCCTGCCCGTTCAGGATCACCGTGCTGACGCCTGTCACCTCGCGCAGCGCCCCGGCGATGTCGGCAACCATACGCTCGGCCCAGGCAGCATTGGGCTGGATGACGGCGGCGTCACCAAAGCGGTCGATGATGGTGCCCGGCAGGCCGTCGGCCTCGGCATGGATCAGCCGGTAAAAGGGCTGGTCGTATAGCCGCTCGCGCAGCGCCAGCGCCCGGCGCAGGCGCACCGCGATCCAGTCGCGGCCGATATGCGCCCGCGGGTCGGGATCCATGACCCGTGCGATAATGCGCGAATCAGGGTTTACCGTGACCAGAGCAAGTGGCTGGCGCTCGGCATCCTCAAGCACGGCAAAGCTGCCCGGCGCGATGGCCTTGGTGCGCCGGTCGGTCACCAGTTCATCGGCAAAGACCCATGGGAAGCCATGGCGGATCGCCTGCGGTTTTGACTTGGGGCGCAAACGGATAGTCGGCAGATCGGCGGTCATGGCGGGCCTCATGAGAAACGGTGCAGGATTGCCACGCAAAGACGTCGCGGGCAAGAGCGAGCCCGTTGCATTGTTACCGCTAACGGACTACATTGCAGACAAAAGGAGGAAGCACGCCATGACCTTGCACGCCACCATCGATCGCGTCACCGACCGCATCCGCGAACGCTCGGCCAAAGCCCGCACAGCCTATCTGGCCAAGATCGCCCGTCAGGCCGAGGAAGGACCGCGCCGCGCGCATCTGTCCTGCGGCAATCAGGCCCATGCCTATGCGGCCATGCCCGACAAGGATGACATGGCAGGCACCCGCAAGCCCAATATCGGCGTCGTCACCGCCTATAACGACATGCTCTCAGCCCATCAGCCCTATGAGCGCTATCCCGACCTGATCCGCAAGGCCGCGCATGCGGCGGGGGCGACCGCGCAGGTGGCGGGGGGCGTTCCGGCCATGTGCGACGGGGTCACGCAGGGCCGGCCGGGGATGGAGCTGTCGCTGTTCTCGCGTGACGTGATCGCGCTGGCGACGGGCGTGGCGCTGTCGCACGACACCTTTGACGCGGCGCTGTATCTGGGGGTTTGCGACAAGATCGTGCCGGGGCTGATCATCGCCGCCGG
>JAGPGI010000349.1 GCA_018056045.1 Paracoccus sp. (in: a-proteobacteria) | reverse complement strand
GCGCGCAAACCATCCCGAAGGGGATCAGATATGAGCCGGTTTCAGCATCTCAGCCGGGGCGGCGGCCCAGCCTGTGCTGACGGATCTTGCGCTTCATCGTCGCGTGGCTGACCGACAGTTCGCGCGCTGCCGCCGTCACATTGCCGCGGCTGCGCAGCAGGCTGCGGCGCAGCACCCCGTATTCGGCGCTGTCAAGCGTGTCGGCCTGCATCTCGACCAGATCGCTGGCGACGATGCCGCGGGCGATGTCGTCGGCCGTCAGGCCCAGCACATGGCGCGCGCCCCGGCTGGCGCCGACGACGATATCGTCTTTGTCCACCGCCAGCAGGATCGCCCCCGACCGCACCCGCCCCGGCAGCGAGACCGTGCGCGCATGCGCGAAGTTCTGATGAAACCCGTCGATCTCGATCTGGCGGGTGGCCTCGGTCACCGCCGACAGCAAAAGGCCGCCGGGCGCATAGTCGCTGGCGATGCCGTAGAATGTGACATTGACCGCGCCCGCAAGATCGCCCTGATGGTCGAAAATGGGCGCCGAGGCGCAGGTGATCGCCAGATCGCGGGCGTAATAATGCTGGTCCTGCCGCACCAGCAGGGCGCGCTGTTCGACCAGCGAGGTGCCGATGCCGTTCGTGCCGCCGCTTGCCTCGCTCCAGTCGACGCCAGGGCACAGGCCCCAATCCTGCAACTGGCTGGCATCAGCTTCGCAGGCGGACCAGAGCAGCGGCACCCCGTCGGCATTGCTGGCCAGCAGGCAGGCGCCGCGCGTGCCGACGCTGCGAGAAAGGCGCTCCAGCGTGGGCGCGGCGACGGCCAGCAATGGCTCCATCGGTTCGCTGATCCGGCGCAGTTCCGCATCGGACAGGCGCTTCACCGGCGGCGCTTGTTCGGGGTCCAGCCGGTGCAGATTGGCACAGCGTTGCCACGACGTGGCCAATGGCCCGCGGATTTCTGCCCGTGCCTCCAGAACGCTGCGGACATGCTGGGCATGCGACATGGGGGTCGTCATGGTGATATCCTCCCGCGTTGCCGTGTTGCGCTGTCGAGACCGAGGTTAATCGGTCGCGGCCATTTTGCAACGCCGCGTGTCATTGCCGCGAGGGCGGATCATCCGGGCTGGCATTGCACGCCGGGCAGCGTTGTCCCCGAGGCAAGGCCGATGACCAGCCGGCCATCCTTGACCGACAGGGTGGTGACCGGCTCGGTCGCTTCGTCGACAAGCCGGGTGTGCCCGCTGGCCGCGCCGATGTTCAGGCAGTCCTCGCTGTAGAAGATGCGCGAATGCGTGGGGTCGTCTCGGTCCTGAAACACCGCCACCGTTCCCGGACCGCATTCCGCCAGCGCGGCCAGCTTGGCCGTGCCGTCGTGCACGACGGTCTTTTCCAGCGGATCGCCATGTATCCAGTAGATTTTCTTTGTCGGGGCGCGGACATAGAACCCGCCGCCGCAGGCCACGCCGACCAGCGGCTTGTTCGCCAGCGCCGGACCGGGGACGGCCATCGACACGATTGCGGCCATCAGCAGGGCCGCGATTCCTTTTGTTGCTGTCATGATCATCCTCGTTTGCTAGCGCCCGCCACCGGGACGGGCGGTGAATGCCTCGGCCACGACCAGAAACCCGTCCTGAAGCTGCAGCGGCAGCGCCGGCAGCGGGCGATAGGCCGGCCCGCTGACAAGCGCGCCGCCCGCCTTGGGATCGAAGCGGCTTTGATGGCAGGGGCAGACATACTGAAACGTCTTGGCATCCCAGGACGACACCGGGCAGCCGTCATGCGTGCAGGCCGCGGAATAGGCCACGACGCCATCCGCAGCACGTGCCAGCGTCGTCTCGTCCAGCTCGGCCGGGTCAAAGCGGGTCAGCAGCACCTGATTCAGCCGCGATCCGTCGCGCACCGTGCCCGATGCCGGATCGACGGGCAGCGCCATGATCTGCTTGGCGCCGGTTTTCAGGTTCTCGACGGTCAACCGGGGGCCGCGCTTGCTTTTCGCCTGAAATGTCAGGAAGTCGCCCGGCTGGGGGCCGGCATTGCGGATCGCGTCCTCGGCGGACAGGGCGGGTGTTGCGCGCAGCAGCGCCTGCGTGGCGGCAAGGGCCGCGATCGCCTGCGCGATGAAGCCGCGCCGCGAGCCGCTTTTGGCGGTACAGGCGCAGCGGCAGCCGCATTTTTCATTGATGTCGGTCATACTTGCATCCGGGGCTGGAAAGGTCTGACGAAAGGGTGCCGGGGCAGGGCGCCACCGGCACCCCGGCGGTCATGCGTCCTCGGGCAGGGCAAAGACCCAGATCGCGCCCCCGACGGGAACATCCTTGATCCATTCGCCCGAGGTGTCGGCATCGCCCAGAACCGAGTTGGTCCATTGCGCGTCCACCCCGTATCCCGCGACGATCGCGATATACTGCTTGCCATCGACCTCATAGGAAACCGGCGGTGAAATCGCGGTCGAGTTCAGCGGGAATTCCCAAAGCACCTTGCCCGACCTGGCATCGAAGGCGCGCAGCTTGCGGTCATTGGTGCCCGCATTGAACACGATGCCGCCGGCCGTATTCAGGACCGAGCCCCAGTTCATCGTCTTGCCGTATTCATGCGTCCAGGCGACGTCGCGGCTGTTCACGTTCCACGCCTCGAGCTTGCCGACGCCCTTGGCGGGATCGCGCAGATAGACCTCAAGCTCGGCAAGATCCATCCCGGCCCACCACTGGCCCGATGCGGGTTCGGTGTCCTCGTCCAGAATACCCGTCCACTTGTTGCAGACGTTTTCGTTGGCCGGCACGAAAAGCATTCCGGTATCGGGATTGTAGGATTCATAGGGATAGTTCTTGCCGCCCCACAGGCTGGGGCAATATTCCGTCGTCTTGTCGGTCCGCGGGACATGCTCTTCGTTATAGGTCGGGCGTCCGGTTTCCGGATCCAGCGAGGCGAAGGCGTTGTTGTAGACGTAGGGCTTGCCGTCCAGATAGCTGATCTTGCCCTCGGCATTGCGTTCCAGCCAGTACATGTAGCCGTTGCGCTGCGCGGTCACGAGGCCGGTGACGGTCTTGCCTTCCTCTTGCAGATCGACCAGCAGCGGCGCGCTCATCCCTGCCCAGTCCCAGCTGTCGTTCCAGTGATACTGATGATGGCCGGCGATCTTGCCGGTGTCCGGATCCAGCGCGATCACCGAGGCGACGTAAAGATTGTCGCCCGGCCGCTGGTCCCCAAGCCATGGAGAGCCGTTGCCGACGCCCCAGTAAAGCCTGCGCGCCTCGGGGTCGTAATTGCCCGGCACCCACATGCTGCCGCCGCCATATTTCCACGCATCGGGGCGCGGGCCTTCGGGCAGCCATGTCTCGTGGCCGGGCTCGCCCGGACCGGGAATGCTGTAGGTGCGCCAGACCTGCTTGCAGGTTTCCGCGTCCATCGCCTCCAGAAAGCCGCGCACGCCGTATTCGCCGCCCGAGGGGCCGACGATGATCTTGCCGTCGACCGGCATCGGTGCGGTGGTGATATAGGCGCCGATTTCCCAGTCGCCGATCTCGGCCTGGCACAGGCGCTTGCCGGTCTTGGCGTCCAGCGCGTTCAGCGTCCCG
>JAGPGI010000348.1 GCA_018056045.1 Paracoccus sp. (in: a-proteobacteria) | reverse complement strand
TTCGCCTGACCCGCCGTGAAACAGGCACCGAGCATATCCCCGGCAGCCGACAAGGCGCCAGCCGCAGACAGCCTTGCCGGGCTGTTGCCGCTTGGGGTGATGCTGGCCACGGTGGTTTTCGAATATACGCAATCGCCGGTCTTTGGCGGATTGTCGGTGATCTTGTGCATCGCCGCCGTCGCGGCCTTTGTCTGGCGCGTCGCGGCCTCGCGCGTGGTCTTTGTCCTCATCGGGCTGGCGCTGACGGTCTGGGCGGCGGCGACGCGCCCCGACTGGTCCGAGGCCGTGATCCATGCGCTGGAGCGCGGGGCCATGGTCATCGCGCTGTTCACCGCGCTGTCGGCCATTCGCAGCGCCGCCATGGGATCGGCGGCGATCCTTGATTGCGGCCGCTTTCTGGCGCGCCAGCCGCCGGGGCTGCGCTATACCGCGCTGACCCTTGGCGGGCATCTGTTCGGGCTGATCCTGCTTTATGGCGCGATCTCTCTTCTGGGGTCGCTGGCGGCCGAAAGCAACGCAAGGGAACCCGATCCCGAGCTGCGGCGCCACCGGATCCGGCGGATGATGACCGCGATCCAGCGCGGTTTCGCCGCGACGCTCTGCTGGTCGCCGCTTGGGTTTTCCATGGCGATCACCATAGCCATCGTGCCGGGGGCAAGCTGGTCGGGCGTGGCGCTGCCCTGTATCGTCAGCGCGGCGATCATGCTGGTCGCGGGCTGGGCGCTGGACGCGATCTTCAAGCCGCGCCTTGCCGCGCCGCCGCCGCCGCGCGCGCCCGAAACCGGGCGCTGGCTGGTGCAGCTGCGGCCGCTGCTCTTGCTGCTGGCGGTGGTGATCCTTGGCGTCGTTCTGGTGCATCTGCTGACCGGGGTCGAGGTGATCGGCGCGGTCATGCTGGTGGTGCCGCTGACGGCGCTGGTCTGGATCGCGGGCCAGCCCCGCCCGCGCGGCATCAGCCGGGCCGGCTGGACCGGCCGCCGGATCATGCGCTTTGGCACATGCGAGATGTTCGCCAGCCGGGGCGAGATCGTGCTGTTGTTCATGGCCGGCTTTATCGGCAGCCTTGGCGCCTTTCTGCTGGTGCCGCTGGCGCAGGCGCAGGGGCTGGACCTTGGCGCGGTGCCGCCGCTGCTGATCCTTGTCGCGCTGATCTGGATCGTGCCGCTGACCGGGCAGCTGGGGATGAACCCGATCCTGTCGGTCTCGTTGCTGGTGCCGCTGCTGCCGACGCCCACGGCCATGGGCATTCCGCCGGCGGCGCTGGTCGCGGCGATCACCGGGGGCTGGGCGCTCAGCGGGACGACATCGCCCTTTACCGCCTCGGTGCTGATCGCGGCGGCGCTTGGCCGCGTCACCCCGCGACAGGCCGGCCCCGGCTGGAACGGGCTTTACACGCTGGTCGTGGGCGGCATGCTGTCGCTGTGGGTGCTGCTGCTGGCATGGCTGATGTGAGGAACGGATGATCGACCGACTGGACCACCTTGTGCTGACCACCACCGACGAGGCCGCCTGCATCGCCTTTTATACCGGCCTTCTGGGGATGACCGAGGAGCGCTTTGGCGCCGGCCGCAAGGCGCTGCGCTTTGGGCGGCAAAAGATCAACATCCACGTCAAGGGCCGCGAATTCGAACCCAAGGCGCATCTGCCGGTGCCCGGCGCGCTGGACCTGTGTTTCATCGCCGACCGGCCGCTGGATCAGGTGATCGCGCATCTTCAGGCCAGGGGCGCGCATATCATCGAGGGGCCGGTGGCGCGGACCGGCGCGACGGGGCCATTACGCTCGATCTATCTGCGCGATCCGGATCTGAACCTGATCGAGATCTCAGAGCTGGCCGATCAATAACATTTCCATATACCGTATATCACTATCATATATTTGATATATTGACCGGCATCCGCCACTTTGTCCGCAGCACAGCTTTCTGGGAGGACGGACATGCAGCACGTTGCCGACGAATATCAGGACATCCGTGACGCGGTTCAGGCGCTTTGCGCCGAATTTCCCGACGAATATCACCGCAAGATCGACGAGGCCCGCGGCTATCCCGAGGATTTCGTGGACGCGCTGACCCGCGCCGGCTGGATGGCCGCGCTGATCCCCGAACAATATGGCGGTTCGGGTCTGGGGCTGACCGAGGCGTCGATCATCATGGAAGAAATCAACCGTGCGGGCGGCAATTCCGGCGCGCTGCACGGCCAAATGTATAACATGAACACGCTGGTCCGGCACGGGTCCGAGGCGCAGCGCGAGAAATACCTGCCGCTCATCGCGTCGGGTGAGCTGCGCCTGCAATCCATGGGCGTGACCGAGCCGACCACCGGCACCGACACCACCAAGATCAAGACGACCGCCGTCAAAAAGGATGGCCGTTATGTCATCAACGGCCAGAAGGTCTGGATCAGCCGCGTGCAGCATTCCGACCTGATGATCCTGCTGGCCCGCACCACGCCGCTCTCCGAGGTCACGAAAAAGACCGAAGGCATGTCGATCTTTCTCGTCGACATCAAGGAGGCGATGAAATCGGGCATGGAGGTGCGCCCGATCCTGAACATGGTCAACCACGAAACCAACGAGCTGTTCTTCGACAATCTCGAAATCCCCGAGGAAAACCTGATCGGCGAAGAGGGCAAGGGCTTCAAGTACATCCTGACCGGGCTGAACGCCGAACGCACGCTGATCGCCGCCGAATGCATCGGCGACGGCTACTGGTTCACCGACCGCGTGGTGAACTATGTCAAGGAACGCGTGGTCTTTGGCCGGCCCATCGGCCAGAATCAGGGCGTGCAGTTCCCCATCGCCGAAGCCTATATCGAGATCGAGGCCGCGAACCTGATGCGCTATGAGGCCTGCCGCCGCTATGACGCGCATCTCGATTGCGGGGCGCAGGCGAACATGGCGAAATATCTGGCCGCCAAGGCCAGCTGGGAGGCGGCGAATGCCTGCATCCAGTTCCATGGCGGTTTCGGCTTTGCCTGCGAATACGATGTCGAACGCAAGTTCCGCGAGACCCGGCTTTATCAGGTCGCGCCGATCTCGACCAACCTCATCCTGTCCTATGTGGCCGAGCATGTCCTCGGCCTGCCACGGAGCTTCTGATGACGACCCTTCCCCTTGCCGGCCTGACCGTCGTGGCCGTCGAACAGGCCGTTGCTGCCCCCTTCGCCACCTCGCGCCTTGCCGATGCGGGCGCGCGGGTCATCAAGATCGAACGCCCCGAGGGCGATTTCGCCCGTGGTTACGATTCCGCCGTCAAGGGTCAGGCCAGCTATTTCGTCTGGCTGAACCGGGGCAAGGAATCGCTGGTCCTCGACCTGACCACCGATGCGGGCAAAGAGGCGCTGGCCGATCTGCTGAAGGATGCCGATGTGCTGGTCCAGAACCTCAAGCCCGGCTCGCTGGCCCGGCTGGGGTTCGACCCCGAACGTCTGGCCGCCGATTATCCGCGCCTGATCACCTGCTCGATCTCGGGCTATGGCGAGAACGGGCCGATGGCCAACCGCAAGGCCTATGATCTGCTGATCCAGGCCGATTCCGGGCTGTGCTCGATCACCGGCGGCCCGGAAACGGCGGCGCGGGTCGGCAT
>JAGPGI010000347.1 GCA_018056045.1 Paracoccus sp. (in: a-proteobacteria) | reverse complement strand
CCCCGGCATCGATGCGGTCATTGCCGCCCATGCCGCGCAAAAAATCCAACAGCGCGGTGCCAAGTATGACATCGCGCAGGTCCGTTCCGATAATGCCGACCATCTGATTCCCGTAGGTTCACTTTGCGAAGTGACCTTACGTCAACTCAACCATAAAATGAATTTCCAGTGGTGCGCTATCGTGTCGCAGGTGCGGTTTGAAAGCTCAGCAAAGTGACCTGCCGATAGAGCTGGCCGGGCAGCAGCAATGCCGAGGGGTAATCGGCATGGTTCGGGGCATCGGGCCAGATCTGCGATTCCAGCGCGATCCCGGCATGGCGGCCATAGGGCGCGCCGCCGATGCCCGGCGCGCGGGGGCTGAAGTGATTGGCGGTATAGACCTGCAGGCCCGGCTCGGTCGAGCGCAGGC
This sequence comes from Paracoccus sp. (in: a-proteobacteria), assembly GCA_018056045.1. GTDB lineage: Bacteria > Pseudomonadota > Alphaproteobacteria > Rhodobacterales > Rhodobacteraceae > Paracoccus. The sequence goes on along the minus strand of JAGPGI010000347.1, from coordinate 3,177 downwards.
TCATCGAGACGCGCCCCGCGCGCAGGGTCGCGGCCTTTTGCGGATAGACCCGGCGGCGCGTGGACAGGCACAGGTTGTGGTCGATGGGTGGGCCGTCCAGCCGCGTGGCCATCAGCACCGGCTTGCGGAAATCCAGATGCGTGCCCTCGACCGGGGCCGTCGGGCCAAGCGGGATCATGTCGTCGTCCACCGGCAGCCAGCTTTTCGCAGGAACATGCAGGCTGTGCGCGGCGACGGTCGGTGCGCCATCGAGGTTGAAATAGCTGTGCTGGGCGAAATTGCACAGCGTCAGTTCGTCCGAGGTCGCCAGCAGGGTCAGCTTCAGCACCGGGCCGGGCAGGATGCGATAGATCGCGCGCACCAGCATGGCGCCGGGAAAGCCCATATGCCCGGCGGGCATGCGGTCGGCCAGCGCCACCATGTCGGGCGCGACCTCGGCCAGCATCCAGTTGCGGGTGCCGGAGCCATCGGCACCGCCATGCAGCGTGTGGTGGCCGCCCTGATTGCGGCCCAGATCCAGCACCTGCCCGTCCAGCACCGCACGGCCATGGCTGATGCGGTTGGCATAGCGTCCGACGATGGCGCCCATATAGCGGCCCTCGCCCAGATAGGGGTCGAGCGTCGCAAAGCCCAGCACCAGAGGGTGGTCGATCCCGTCGAGCCGCATATCCTGAACCGAGGCGCCCAGCGTGATCACCGAAACCGTCAGACCGTGGCCCGAGATCGTGGCGCGCAGCACCGGACGGCCATCGGGCAGGGCGCCGAATTCTGTGGCCATCACAGGATGACGCGCGGCTCGGGCCGGCCGCGCGCGCCCTTTGGCTCCAGCAGCCAGGTGGTGCCGTCCTGGGCGCCGTTCAGGTTCTCGGCGGCGCTGGTCACCATCAGCCGGTCCAGATTGCCGCCGATGAAGGCGGGGCAGGTGGTCTGCGCGGGCGGCAGGTGCAGCCGGTGCAGGACATGGCCGTCGGGCGCGTGGCAGACCACCGCGCCGCTGCCCCAGCGGGCATTCCAGAACCGGCCCTGCGTATCGGTGACCGCGCCATCGGGATGCTCGTCCGTGCCGGTCAGGTCCAGAAACACCGTCGCCTCGGCGGCGGGCCAGCCCTGATCGTCCAGTTCCTGCGACCAGACGGTCTGCAGGGCGGTATCGGCGAAATAGGCCAGCCGGCCATCGGGCGAAAAGCAGATGGCATTCGGGATCGAGACGCCGTCGCGCAGCTTGCGCAATTCGCCCCGATACCAGCGATAGATCGCGCCTTTGCCGGTGCGGGCGTCATGGGCCATGGTGCCGATCCAGAAGCCCCCCATCGGATCGGCGCGGCCGTCATTCGAGCGGGTGTCGGGGCGGTCCGCCTCGAGCGGGGCCAGAAGCTCGCGCCCGCCGTCGCGCAGGTCAAAGAGGATCAGCGCGGTTTCGGTGGCGATCAGCACGCGGTCGCGATCGATCCAGCCCATGGCCGAGGCTTTCTCGTCAAGGCGCCATTCCAGCGCCTGCCCGTCATGGCGCGACAGCAGCCGGCGACCATGGATGTCGAACCAGAAGGCCTGTTCGCGTTCGGGGTGCCAGAATGCGCCTTCGCCCAGATCGCAGATGCGCGGGTCGAAAAGCGAGGCGGTCATTTTGCCGCGGCTTTCAGGGCGGCGACCATCGCGCGGGCGCGGGTGCCGACGGTTTCGGCCTTGTCGCCGGGCGAGTAAAGCGCCGTGCCGATGCCGAAACCCTGCGCCCCGGCGGCGAGCCATTCGGCGAAATTCTCGGGGCCGGCGCCGCCGACGGCATAGACCGGCATGTCGCGCGGCAAGACCGCCCGCAGCGCCTTGAGCGTGCCGGTTCCGGCCGGTCCTGCCGGGAACAGTTTCAGCCCCGTGGCCCCGGCAGCGATGGCGGCGAAACACTCGGTGGCGGTAAAGACGCCGGGCCAGCTTTCCATGTCCAGACGCCGGCTCTCGCGGATCACCGCCACATCGGCATTGGGCGAGACGATCAGCCGCCCGCCCACATCCGCGACCGCCTGCACATCGCCGGTCGTCAGCACGGTGCCGGCGCCGATCAGCGCCCGGTCGCCCAGATTCTCGGCCATCAGGCGGATGCTCTCCAAGGGTTCGGGCGAGTTCAGCGGCACTTCGATGCGGGTGATGCCGGCCTCGATCAGCGCGCGGGCGACGGGCAGGGCGTCAACCGGGGTCAGGCCGCGCAGGATGGCGATGATGGGGGTGGTCATGATGTCTCCTGCAGGGCGAGGTGGGCGGCAGTCAGGCCGGCCAGAACCAGCTGGGCGCCATCCATGCGCCGGGCATCGGCGCCAGCGGTGCGCATCGGGGTTTCGTAAAGCGCGGCAAGCTCGGGCGCGCCGATGATGATCGTCCTGCGGTTGTGCCAGAAGTCGCGGGCGGCGCCAAGCTCGGCCCCGATCAGCAGGCCCGACAGGCGGCCCGCCGCCTGTTCCGGGACGAGATTGTGCAAAAGTGCGCCGGCGCGCAGCGAGAACAGCTCGCGCTGGGCGGCATGGGGATCGGCCAAGGCATCCGCCGCGCCACTGGCGGCGGCACCGGCATCCGGCACGGCCCCGCCCAGCGACAGCCGCAGCACCGATTGGCGCGAGATCAGCGAGAACATCTCGCCGGTCATATAGGTCTGGAATGCCTCGACCCGGCCCCGCGCGATGCGCACCCATTTGCAATGCGTGCCGGGCAAGCACAGCGTGCCGTCGAAACCGGGATCCGAGGCGAGATAGCCGGCGATCTGGGTTTCCTCGCCGCGCATGACGTCGGCGGGCGCGGATTGGGACAGACCGGGCAGGATGCGCACGTCCAGCCGCGCGTCGCGCACCGCCGGGCGGATCGCCTGATGCGGGTCCAGAGGCGTGCAGGGCACGGCGCGATATTCGGCCTCGGCCCAGCCGGTGCGGGCGCCGACCATGCCGCAGGCGATGACCGGCATCCGGCCGCTGGCTGGCAGCCAGTCGGCGATCAGTTCAAGCAGGGCGGGTTCGAACCCGTCGCGGCTCAGCCCGCCCATGCCCTTGTCGGAATTGCGGGACTGGACCGCCTTGGGGCCTTGCATCGCCCAGACGCGCAGGCGCGTGGTGCCCCAGTCGACGGCGATCCAGTCCGGTGTCATGGCCTAGGACTTGCTCTTGTTCGAGACGTCGAAGATCACGGCGGCCATCAGCA
>JAGPGI010000346.1 GCA_018056045.1 Paracoccus sp. (in: a-proteobacteria) | reverse complement strand
AGGGGCGCCGGCCGGGGCGGTGGAATTCCTCTTTGCCGTGATCGCGGTCCTGACCCTTGGCGACGCCGATCATCGGGATGTCCTCGACCCCCATTTCGACCATGATCTCATGGACCGCGCTGACCTGCCCGGCGCCGCCGTCGATCAGCAACAGATCCGGCCATGCCTCGGTCTGGCGGTCGGGATCCTCTTTCAGCAGGCGCGAAAAGCGGCGCGTCAGCACCTCTTTCATCATGCCGAAATCGTCGCCCGGGGTGATCTCGGTGCCCTTGATGTTGAACTTGCGGTACTGGCTTTTGATCCAGCCCTCGGGGCCGGCGACGACCATGCCGCCGACCGCGTTGGTGCCCTGAATGTGGCTGTTGTCATAGACCTCGATCCGCTGCGGCGCCTCGGGCAGGTCGAAGGCCTCGGCCAGACCTTCGAGCAGCCGGGCTTGCGCGGCGCTTTCCGACATGCGCCGGGCCAGGCTTTCGCGGGCATTGCGCAGGGCGTTTTCGACCAGTTCGGCCTTTTCGCCGCGCTGGGGCACACCCAGCGTGACCTTGCGCCCGGCTTTCTCGGAGAGCGCCTCGGTCATCAGGTCGGGATCCTCGATTCCGTGCGACAGCAGGATCATGCGCGGCGGCACCTTGCCGTCATAGAACTGCGCCAGAAAGGCCTGCATCACCTCATCGGCGGATTCGACGCCGTTCAGTTTCGGATAAAAGTCGCGGTTACCCCAGCTTTGATTGCCGCGAATGAAAAACACCTGCACACAGGCCTGTCCGCCTTCAAGATGCAGGGCGACCACGTCGGCCTCGGGGACGCCGCGCGGGTTGATGGCCTGCACCGACTGCACGGCGGTCAGCGCCTTGATGCGGTCACGCAGCGCGGCGGCGCGTTCATATTCCATGGCCTCGCTGGCGGCGGACATTTCACGCGCGAGTTGGGCCTGAATGGCGGTGGACTTGCCGCGCAGAAACAGTTCGGCATCCGCGACCAGCGCCTTGTAATCCTCAAGCCCGATGCGGCCGACGCAGGGACCGGCGCAGCGCTTGATCTGGTAAAGCAGGCAGGGCCGGCTGCGGCTGGAAAAGGTCGCATCCGTGCAGGAGCGCAGCAGGAACACCCGCTGCAACTGGTTCAGCGTCCGGTTCACCGCCCCCGCGCTGGCGAATGGGCCGTAATAGTCGCCCTTTTCCGACTTCGCGCCGCGATGCTTCTTGATCTGCGCAAAGGGGTGAGATTTCGCGACCAGAATGTTTGGAAAGCTCTTGTCGTCGCGCAAAAGCACGTTGTAGCGCGGCTTCAGCTGCTTGATGAGGTTCTGCTCCAGAAGCAGCGCCTCGGTCTCGGTGCGCGTGGTCAGGAACATCATCGAGCAGGTCTCGCGGATCATCCGCGCGATCCGCGCCGAATGCCCCGAGCCGCGCGCATAATTCGACACCCGCGCCCTGAGGTTCCGCGCCTTGCCGACGTAAAGCACCGCACCCTGCGCATCCAGCATCCGATAGACCCCCGGCGAGCCGTCGAGCGTCTTCAGATAGTCCTGAATCAGCGCCTGCCCGGTCTTGGCGACGGGCGTTTCGGCGGGCGTTTCCCTGGACATTTCTGCGGGCTTTTCGGTGGGGGAATCAGTCATCTCGTTAACCAGGTGATTCTTCGCTGCGGCTGCACAATTGAACCGTGGGGTTCAAGTAGAAACCTGTCCACGGAATCTGTGGATAAGTCTGTGGGTCTCCTTGGGGGAAGAGGGCATTCGCCGAGGCATTGTTGGGGATTCAAGGGTTTGCCTAAAAAATAGACAGTTTTGCAAAGCATTGAAAATAAACATATGTTTTTGTCCTTGCCGCAATGCTCTGAAATCCTTGCCAGAATCGTAAAGGTTTCGTGAATGCCATCCGAAAGGTGGACAACTTGTCGCGTCTGGCGCGAAATTCTGGCCTATTCTACCCCCAGCACGTCTGGGGTGCGCCATCCCAGATGCTGCCCGCCATCGACGCAGATCAGTTGTCCGGTCACGGAATCGGCGTCCAGAAAGTATCCCAGTGCCGCCTGAATGTCTGCGGGACCCGCGCCCCGCTCAAGGATCGTGGCGGCGCGCTGACGGGCGAAATGATCGTCCGACTGGCGGCTGCCGCGCAGGGTCGGGCCGGGGCCGATGGCGTTGACGCGGATATCGGGGGCCAGCGCCTGCGCCGAGGTCTGGGTCAGCCACCAAAGCCCCGCCTTGGCCAGCGAATAGGTCATGAATTCGGGCGTGGGTTTCAGCACCCGCTGGTCGATCATGTTGACGACCAGCGCTTGTGCGCGTGGCTCGGCCCCGCTGCGATCAGCCTTGGGGGCCTGTCGCGCAAAGGCCTGCGTCAGCACGAAGGGCGCCCGCAGGTTCGACCCCATATGCCGGTCCCAGCTTTCGCGCGTGGCGCTGTCCAGATTGTCATAGTCAAAGATCGAGGCATTGTTGACCAGGACCGTGAGTTGCCCCAGCGCGTCATGGACGCGGCTCACCAGCGTTTCGGTCTGGTCCAGATCCAGCAGGTCGGCGGCGAAGATCTCGGCCCGAACGCCAAGGGCGCGGGCGTCAGTGGCGGTGGCCTCGGCCTCGGCGGCCGAGCTGTTGTAATGGATCGCCACGTCATGACCGCGCCGCGCCAGATACAGCGCCATGGCCCGGCCCAGCCTGCGGGCGCCCGCTGTCACCAGTGCCGTCACAGCATCGACCCCACATAAAGCCCGTAGGCGGCCAGAAACCCGGCCCCGGCCAACCGGCCCAGCGGCCAGCGCAGGAACAGGAAGGGCGCCGGCAGCAGCGCGGTCGCCAGCATGATCCACAGATCGCGGTTCAGCATCTGCTCGGGCACCGGCAGGGTGCCGATCAGCGCGGTCACGCCAAGGATCGACAGGATATTGAAGATGTTCGAGCCGATGACGTTCCCCAGCGCCAGATCGGCCCGCCCGCGCAGGGCGGCGATGACCGAGGTCGCCAGTTCCGGCAACGAGGTGCCGACCGCGACCAGCGTCAGGCCGATCACCGCCTCGCTGATCCCCAGCAGGCGGGCGATGTCGGTTGCGCCGGTGACCAGAACCTGACCGCCAAGCGGCAGCGCCACCAGACCGATGCCCAGCCAGATCAGGATTCTGCGCCAGGGGGCGACCTCGATCCCGCCGCCCAGTTCGGGCCCGATGCTGTCGCCGCTGGCGGGCGTCAGGGCGGCATCGCGGCGCGCGGTGGTGATCTGGCGCCAGACCACCAGCACCAGACCGCCCAGCATGATCAGGCCCTGCGGCCAGTGGATCGGCCCCAGATGCGCAAACAGGATGACCAGCAGCGTCGCCGCGACCATCAGCGCCCAGCTTTCGCGCAGGTCGGCCTGATCGGTGCGGATGCCCGCGATCAGCGCCGGCAGGCCCAGCACGATCAGCACATTGGCGATATTCGAGCCGATGACATTCCCCAGCGCGATATCGGGCGAGCCGTTCAGCACCGCCGCGACCGAGACGATCATCTCGGGCGCCGAGGTGCCAAAGGCCACGACCGTCAGCCCGACGATCAGCGGCGGCAGACCCAGACGCAGCGACAGGGCAGTCGCGCCCCGCACCAGATATTCGC
>JAGPGI010000345.1 GCA_018056045.1 Paracoccus sp. (in: a-proteobacteria) | reverse complement strand
TTGTATGGTCGTTCCGGCGCTTTCCGCGTCCTGCCGCGGTAGCCTCAGTTCCCCAGAGCAGCGGCCCTGGACGGGCCTTCCGTCAGCGGCACGGCAAAGAACATCGTCTCGCCCGAACTGTCATCGGTGCCGTCATTATCGGTCACGATATGGGCCATGCCGTCGGCGGTGATCGCCAGACCCTCGACCTTGTCGGGGACGAAACCGCCGGTTGCGGTCAGGTCGGGGATCAGGTCGCGGAGGATCTGCTTTTCGACCACAGGCAGCGCACCGCCCAGAGGCGCCGGTTGCAGATCGGCCAGCGCGACGCGGGTCAGCGCCTTGAGCCGCGCGGCATCGCCCGACAGGTTGTCGCGCTCGATCAGGTAAAGATGATCGCCATGGACCGCCAGATCGGACAGGCCGACCCAGCCCGCACCGGTCTCGATCGGATAGCGCAGGCCCGCCCAGTCGCCGGTTTCGGGGTCAAGCCGCAGCAGCTTGACCTGCCCCTTGGGATCGTCTTGCCATTCGCGCTGCACCGCCAGCCAGATCTTGCCGTCGATCAGTGCGATGCCCTCGAAGCCAAAGCGCGTCGCCTGATCGCGCAGCGCATCGGGCAGGCCGAATTCGCGGCTGATGGCGCCGGCCGCATCGACCTGCAGGACCGCGCCGGGCACGCCCTTTTCGGGGTTGCCCTCTGATGCCAGCCAGAAACCGCCCGCCGGATCGGCGGCAATGCCTTCCAGATCCAGCTTTTCGGCCGGCAGGCCGGCGCGCGTCACCACGGTCTTGTCGGTGATCCGTGCCGGGCGGGCCGTCATGTCGATGGCATAGATCGCAGGCTCGGCCGCATAGGCGCTGTCCGAGACCGCATGAAGCCGCCCCGGCTGCGCCGGATCCGCAGCAAGCCCCGACAGCGCCCCCCAGCCGATGCCCTGCCCGGCAACGATCTGCGGCCAGAGCGCCTCGCCCTCGGCGCGCTCGAAGATCGTGACATGCGCCCTTGCGCCGCCTTCGGCCCCCAGATCGGTCTCGTTCGCGCTGGCGAAAAGGTTGCGCCCGGGAATGGCGACCAGCCCCTCGGGGCCGATCCCCGAGGGCAGCATCTGGATCAGGCGCGGCGCGGCCGGGGTCGCGACATCATAGACGCCGATGATGCCGGCGCGTTCGGCAGCCAGAAACATCAGCCTCTCGCCGCCGAAATCGGCGGTGATGACGGTCTCGGGCTCGACGCCCTTCTTGCCCGAGCGCGTCTCGGGGTAATGGCCGGTCGGAATGATGGCCTGCTCAAAGGCGCCGGCCGCCTCATGGACGACCTTGCCGTCGCGCGACCAGATGGTGAAGCCGCGCGATCCGCCCTGCCAGTCGCCTTCATTGGCGGTGACGTAATGCTGATTGTCGAGCCACGCCACGGCGTCCGGCTCACGCGGGACGGCCGTCAGGCTGCCGGAGAAATCCAGCCTGCCATCCTTGGCGATGTCGATGCGGTCAAGATCGACCGTGCCGGCCGGAAAGCTCGCGGCGACGCGACCGTCGGCGCCGATCACCACCAGATGATTGTTTTCCTGAAGCGTGACCACCAGATCGCCGGCGGCATTATAGCTCAGATATTCCGGCTCGGGGTCGTCGCCCGCGATCCCGGCCAGCCCGGTCAGGTCGATGACCGTCCTGCCGGCGCAGTCCAGCACGCCATCGGCGACCGGGAAAACCGCCACGAACCCGGCCGGACCCTGCGGCAGGGCGCCGTCATTCACCTCCTCGTCGCGCTCATTCTCGATGGCGACGGCGACCCTGCTGCCGTCCTGATTGCGTGCCAGCGCATCCGGCTGGCCACCCAGATCGCAGCTTGCCAGCACCTCGCGCCGCGCCAGATCGACGCTGCGCAGCGCCCCCGAAGGATTGGCCCGGCTCTCCGAGGTGTTCACGCCGGCAAAGCCGGTGCCGCCGATGACGACCGTCGTTGTCGGCTCGCCCTGCATGGCGACCTGCCCCAGCGGTTTCGGCGCGTGCGGGTCGGAAATGTCGATCAGGCCAAGCGCCTGATTGGGGCTGTCGGAATAGATCAGCGTCATGCCGTCCTGACTGACGGCCATGATCTCGGCCGAGGTTTCGCTCAGCGGATCCGCGCCCTCGGGCAGGTTCTGCGCCACCGGGAACGAGGCGATGCGGTTGAAAAGCGGCGCGGCCATCGCCGGCATGGCGGCGGTGATGGCAAGCGCCGAAATGGCGGGCAGGCGGAAGAACATGAAAACCTCGGGCGTTGACGGGTCCCGAGGCTTTTGCGCGGCCAAGGTGACAGCCGCGCAAAGCGAGCATGACGTTTCGGTGAAACCCCCTGCCCGGCCTCAGTCCTGCGCGATGCGCCGGCCGGTATCGGGGTCGAAGAAATGCAGATGCGCCGGATCTGGCGCCAGGGCCACCACATCGCCGCGTTTCGCCTGCGAGGTGCCGGGCAGGCGCAGCGTCATCGGTATGTCCGAACCCTGAATCACCCCGTAGCCAAAGGCATCCGCCCCCAGACGCTCGACCGAGCGCAGCTCGACCGGGATCGCATTTTCGCCCGGCGCCGCCGGCCGCAAATGCTCGGGGCGCAGGCCAAGACGCAGCGCGCCCTCGCGCGGGATGCCGGGCAAGGGCAGCACATGACCGCCCGGCAACACCGTCGAATAGCCGCGCGAGTCGACCGAAAAGATGTTCATCGCCGGCGAGCCGATGAAGCCCGCGACGAATTCCGTCGCCGGGGTCTGATAGACCTCGAGCGGGGTCGCGATCTGTTCGGCCACGCCCTTGTTCATCACGATCAGCCGGTCGGCCAGCGTCATCGCCTCGACCTGATCGTGGGTCACGTAAAGCGTGGTCTGGCCGGTATTGAGATGCATCTCCTTGATCTGCAGGCGCATTTGCACGCGCAGCTTGGCGTCAAGGTTCGACAGCGGCTCATCCAGCAGGAACGCCGCCGGCTCGCGCACCAGGGCCCGGCCCATGGCGACGCGCTGGCGCTGGCCGCCCGACAGCGCGCGGGGCTTGCGGTCCAGATAGGGCTCGAGTTCCAGCATTTTCGCGGCGCGCTGGACGCGGGCGTCGATCTCGCTGCGCTGCATTTTGGCGATTTTCAGGCCGTAAGCCATGTTCTCGCGCACCGACATATGCGGGTAAAGCGCGTAGTTCTGGAACACCATGGCGATGTCGCGCTGGCGCGGTTCCAGCTTGTTCACGACCGTGCCGCCGATCTCGATGGTGCCGTCGGTGATCGCCTCAAGCCCGGCGACCATGCGCAAGAGCGTGGACTTGCCGCAGCCCGAGGGGCCGACGATCACCACGAATTCGCCATCGGGAATATCCATGGTGATGCCGTGGATGACCTGATTTCCGGCATAGCTTTTGCGGACATCGTTCAGAAGAATGCGGGCCATTTATTTCTCCGTCTCGACCAGACCCTTGACGAACCAGCGCTGCATCAGCACCACCACCAGGATCGGCGGCAGGATGGCCAGCACGGACGTGACCATCACGAGGTTCCAGGGCGTATCGGCATCGGCGAAAGAGATCATCTTTTTCAGCGCGATGACGATGGTGTTCATTTCGTTGGAATTGGTGACCAGCAGCGGCCACAGATATTGCGTCCAGC
>JAGPGI010000344.1 GCA_018056045.1 Paracoccus sp. (in: a-proteobacteria) | reverse complement strand
TCCGACAGGATGCAGGTCAGCATCGCGGCCTTGATGGCGCGCGGCGCGCGGGCCAGATCCTCGTCGCCGATCAGGTCATGCATGATCGTCGCCGTGCAGGCCAGCGGACGCATGGTGATGTTGATCGGCAGGCGGGTCTTGATGCCGCCGGCCAGCAGGTGGTGGTCGATGATCTCGATCACGTCGGCCTCGTTGATCGAGGCGGGCAGCTCGGCCGGGTTGTTGGTGTCGACGATCACGCATTGATCGCCCGCCGCGACATCGGCGATGATCTCGGGCTTGGGCAGGTCCCATTTCGCCAGCATCCAGGCGGCCTCGGTATTGGGCTCGCCCAGCAGGACGGCCCGGGCCGGCTGCTTGCGCACCTCGGAAAGATACCAGGCCCAGATGATGGGCGAGCCGGTCGAGTCGGTATCGGGGGCCTTGTGGCCGAAAACCTGGATCATGGGGTTCCCTGTGGAATTGTCGGAAAATTCGCCGGCCTTATAGGGCTGCAGGCGGGGAATGTCTATCAACCCAGCGAGGCGGCAGCGTTCACCGCCAGGGCCAGAACCACGGTGGTGTAATAAAAGGCAAAGACCGAATGCACCAGCGTGATCCGGCGCAGCCGGGTGCTGAGCGCCGAGACATCGGCGGTCTGCGAGGCCAGCCCGATGGTAAAGCTGTAATAGATGAAATCCCACAGCTCGGCATCCTGCCCCTCGGCCAGTCCCGGAAAGCCAAGGCTGCGCATGGGCTGGCCGTCGTGATCGGGCGCATACCAGAGGCTCGCGTAATGGAATGCCATCATGGAATGGATCATCAGCCAGCCCAGCGGCACCGAGATCAGCGCCATGATCGGGCGCAGCGCGGCGCCCGAATGCGGGTCCTGAATGGTCAGCAGGATGGTGACAAGGCTGGTCAGCACGGCGCCGATCGCCAGGGGCACGATCACCTTCATGCCCTCGTCATTCACGTCCGCCGTTGCCCGCAGGGCCTGACCATCGCTGCCGCGCATCATGACGGCCGAAAGGATCAGGAAGCACAGGTTGAAGCTGACCGAGAACACCAGAATGCGGTCGATCGTCTCCATGCGAAAGGCCGCCAGCCCCAGCCCAAGCCCAAGGGCGAAGCTGATCAGAAAGCGGCCATGCCGCTGCAGGTCATGAAGCATTTATGAGGGAATCCGTGGTTACAGGGTGGTGCGCTGATGCTGAAGGATGCGCCAGTCGCCATGGCGGCGGATCCATGTCGTGGTGCAAAGCGCGCGATAGGCATCGGCGGCGGGGCGGCGGGCCACGGCGCGATAGGCCAGCACCACGACCTCGTCGGTTTCGATGGTGCTGCGGTCGGACACGGTCAGCTCCTGCCAGCGCGGGGCAGATTGCAGGGCCGAAACGACGCCCGCACGGTCCAGAACGCCCGCCGGTCCCAGCACCATCAGGCAGGCCCCGTCCAGCTTGCGCGCCGCCTCGGCGACACCTGAAAGCCAGAATTCGCGTTCCTCGCGCCACAGCTCATCCGCCATTGCCTATCCCCTCCACCCGGATCGGCCGGATCGTCCAGCCGTCGCGTTCCAAGAGCCGCAGGACGCCGTTCTCGCCCGGCAGATGCAGCGCGCCAAAGCCTGCGACCACGCCCTTGCCCTGCCCGGCCGCCTCGGCCGCCGCGCCCTCAAGCGGTGCGATCCAGCTGGCATTGCGCTGGTCCATCAGCTTTTCCTGCGCCAGCCGCATCTGCTGATCCACCTCGGTCCGGCCAAGGCCCGAGCTGTCATAGGCGTCGAAACGGCCGAATTCCCAGATCATCCAGCTTTCACCGTCGAAATAGGCATCGGTCAGGGTCACGGTATAGTCGTCGGCATGTTCGGCAGCGGGCATGGCGGCGCGGATCATGTCCTCCTCCTCGCGCGCGCTCATGCCGTCAAACAGCGTGAAAAGCGTATCCCATGGCTCAAGCGCGCGGACCGGGATATTCGCCGCCTCGGCCCGTTCGATCAGCAGGTGATCCAGACCGCCCGCATCGCCGCGCTCCTCGACGATGCGCAGCATGCAGGGCGAAATGCCCAGCATCACCGCCACATACCAAGGGCGCAGCCGGCTGGCGACGACGGCGGGCAGGTTGCGCTGTTCCAGCGCCACCGACAGCGCCTGCCATTCCGCATCGGTCAGCCGTTCGGGCAGGGTCGGGCCGGTCGTGTTCACGATCAGCGTCGGATCGGTCTTCATCGCCTCGGCCAGCCGTGCTTCCTCATCGGGGCCGGCCTCGACCATCAAAAGCCCGGCCTTGTCGATCAGCGGGCCAAAGGCGGCCATGGTGATGTCATGGCGGGGATCGGCAAAATGATAGGTGCCCAGCAGCGTGATGCGCATCTCGCCCTTGTCGGCCTGCCAGAACAGCCCGTCGTGATAGGGGATGGCATCGGTCGCGGCGCGCAGCTTGGCCAGACGCTCGGGGGCCATGGTGTCGAACAGGTTCTGGCCCACGCAGTCCTGCGCCGCCGCCGGCAGGGCCAGCAGCGCAGAGAACAGAATGGCAGTCGGGGTCAGCTTTGGGCGCATGGGTGCTTTCGGCTTGGGGTCGTTTCGCCCAGAATGGCATGGCCGCGCGGTCCGCCGCAACTAGCGCGGCAGCGGCAATTCCTGCGGCAAGGGCGCGCCCGCGATCACCGCCTGCCAGATGCGTTCCACCTGCCCCGCCTTGGCGGTCCAGGTGAAATCGCGCATGACCCGCGCCTGCCCCGCCTGCGCCATCGCCGGCAGAACGCCCGGATCGGCGGCAATCGCCTGCAACTGCGCGCGCAGGCCTGCGACCAGATCGGCCCGGCTGCCCATTGGGATGCGAAAGCCCGTCGCATCGTCGACCAGCTCGCCCGGCCCGGCGTAATCCGCGATGACCGGCACCACGCCAAGCGCCATCGCCTCAAGCACCACGCCGCCGCCGAATTCCCGCACCGAGGGGAACACCAATAGCTGCGCCTGCGCGGCGATGGATTGCACATCGGCATGGGCCATCCAGCCATGCAGCGTCACGGCATGACCGACCCCCTCGCGCGCGACGATCTCGCGCAAGAGATCCGCCTGCGGCCCGTCGCCGATGATATCAAGCGCAAGCCGGCCGTCGCGCAGCAAGGGCAGCGCCGCCTCGATCGCCATATCGGCGCCCTTATAGGGCACCAGCCGGCCGATGAAGCAGCCGCGCAAAGGCAGCGTGCCGGGCTGGGGGGCAGTCAGGCTGAACCGCGCCGGATCGATGGCGTTTTCCGGCAGCCAGACGGTCTTTTGCTGGTATTTCGCCGGGATCTCGCCCCGGGTATAGAACGAGCCGCAGATGATCGCCGCGGCATCGCGCAGCATCGCGCCCCGGCCCGGCAATGCCTTGTAGATGCCGCGCACATAGGACAGCCATTCCTTTTCGCGCCGCCGCTCGCTGTCGAACCCCTTGGGCCATGGCACGCCGCCATTCAGCGGCCCAAGGACAAAGGGCACGCCCGCGCGGCGGCAATGCGGGGCGATGCGGCTGTTCGCGGTCGGCGTCAGCGGCGTTACCCTGTGGACCAGATCGTATTTGCCCGCCCGGATATCGGCGCCAAAGGCGCGCCAGACCAGCCGCTCGAAATAGCCGTAACCCAGCGTGCTGATGGCGGTCTTG
>JAGPGI010000044.1 GCA_018056045.1 Paracoccus sp. (in: a-proteobacteria) | reverse complement strand
CCGGTGCCGGTGCCGGGGCAAGGTCGGTTTCTACCGATTCCTCGACCGTGTCGGGAAAGTCCGGCGCGATCAGGTCGCTGGTATTGAGGATCAACGGCAGCGCCTCGACCCGCGCCTCTGCCGTCGTTGGCATCTCGGGCGCAGCATCCTGCGACGGTGCATCCGTTGCCCATGCCACGGTTTCCGGCGCGATATCCGCCGTCACCTCTTCCACTGCCACGACTGTGTCGCGGGGCAGGGCGTTCAGCATGTGGTTGGGGATCGGGGCTGGCGCCTCGTCCTGGGCGATCAGGCGCCGGATCGAGGCGAGGACATCGCCGACATTTTCCGATCCATAGACCGGCGCCGGCTGTCGCATCATTTCATGTTGCATGTGGTGCCCCCCGGCTGGGGGGCAGCGCGATTACTGTCCGATTGCGCGCAGCACGCGATCAAGGCGTTCGCCCTGCCTGCTGGTATAGGGTGCGTCTTGCACCGCATTGTAATAGGCCGATGGGTCATAGGTCGGAATTCCCAGTTTCAGGTTTTCTACCGTCAACAAACCCATAGCGGACATAAGTTGATAATGTGCTAATTGCAGGTTGGCTTCCGCCGTAATTTTGTCGGCACGCGCCGCAAGCAGCGATTGTTCGGCGTCCAGAACGTCCAGCGTGGTGCGCGCACCCAGCGTGGCCTCTTCGCGAACGCCTTCATAGGCGGCGCGGGCGGCGACGATCTGCTCGTCGATGGCGCCGATCTGCGCCCGCGCGACATCGATTCCCGCCCAGGCCACGCCCACGGCCTCATTCACCTGACGCGAGACGTTCAGCAGCGAGGCCCGCGCCGAATCACGCTGCGCCATCGCCCGGCGATGCGCCGAAGGCAGCCGGCCGCCGGAATAGATCGTCTGCGACATTTCCAGCGACAGCGCCTTGGTGGTGGCGTAGCGCGTATCCAGCGCCGAGTTGTTGTTGCTGCGCTGGCGCGAAATCCCGACCGAGCCGGTCAGTTCGGGGTTGCGTTCGGCCTCGGCGGCGGCGACGCCCAGTTCGGCGGCGGCGGCCTGACGGCGGGCCTGCAGGATGGCGGGATGCGTGCGCTGACCGATTTCGCGCGCGGCCTCCAGCCCGGCGGGCAGCTTGGGGGTCGGCGGCGGCGGCGCCAGATTGACCGGAGCCTTGCCGGTCGAGGCGCGATAATTCTCGCGCGCGACCTCAAGATCGCCCTCGGCAGAGGCAAGGCTGGCGCGCGCGGCTGCCAGCGCCGCATCGGCTTGTGACACGTCGGTCTGGGTGATCTCGCCGACCTCAAAGCGGTCGGTCGCGGCCTGCTGTTCCTGCCCGATCACGCGGACCGAGTTCTGCTGCAGGTCGACCTGTTCCAGCGCGCTGCGCACGTTCAGATAGGACTGAACGGCATCCAGCAGCACGTCCTGTTCGACCCCGACCAGTGCGGCGCGGGTTGCCAGCACGGTTTCCTTGGCGATGTCGATGGCGATGGCATTGCGGCCCCAGTCATACAGGGTGACCTGCGCCTGCAAGGCGATGCTCGAGGTACGGAAATCAATGCCTTCGTTATCGGTATAGCTGTGCTGGGCAATCCACTGCACCACCGGGCGCAGCTGCGCCAGCGCGTTGGCCACATCCTCGTCGGCGGCGCGCAGAACGGCGCGGTTCTGGTCAAGCAGCGCCGAATGCCGATAGGCATCGACCATCGCGTCGGCCAGCGTTTCGGCACTGGCGGGCAGCGCCGTGGCCCCCGCCAAAAGTGCCGCCATCAGCGGGCGCCGCAGAATCATGAGAGACTTGCGAATCATAGCAGCGCCTTTCCCTGTCGTGATCAAAGAACAAAACCTTGCCGACGGGCAAAGCCCGGCAGAACCGGCGCACCGGCATTGAATGCAAAACGCCAGTTGATGCGCCCGTCATGCTTGAGGCCGACGCGCACCACGCCCAGATGCCCCTCGCGGAACATGGCGACCACGCGACCGCCATCGCTGATCTGATCGGTCAGCGCTTCGGGGAATTCCTCGATCGCGCCCTCGACCAGAACGGCGTCATAGGGACCCTGGCTTGCGCAGCCATCAACCAGCGGGCCGGTGATGACGGCGACGTTGAAGACGTCCTGCGCGGCAAGGCGCGCTTCGGCCTCGGCGGCCAGTTCGGGATTGTCCTCGACGGCGACGACGGCCTCGGCGATGCGCGCGATCAGCGCGGCGGCATAGCCATAGCCGGGGCCGATATCCAGAACCAGATCCGAGTTCTGAAGATCAAGGACATCCATCATCTTGCCCAGCGTCCGCGGCTCGAGCAGCACGCGGCCGGGGGCCAGATCGATGTTGTTCTCGGCATAGGCGACGTCTTGCCGAGAATCGGGCACGAAATGCTCGCGCGGGACGTTCAGCATCGCCTCAATGACGGGATAGCTGGTTACTTCGTTCGGACGCACCTGAGAGTCGACCATCATGGTGCGGCGCTGCGCGAAATCGGTCATTTGCAAACCCTGCTTTCGGTTGGCTTTCCGACCTATTGCCACGAAAATCCGGGACGGGCAACGCCCGCCGCGCCATTGCGCCAATCCTGACGTCGTGGCATCACCATGCCATGACCCGATATCTCTTTCCCGCCCCCGTTCCCGCCTCGCTGCCCGTGATCGGCCAGTCCGAGCGATTTCCCGTCGGCCGCATCTTCTGCGTTGGTCGCAATTACGCCGCCCATGCGGCTGAAATGGGCGCCGAGGTCGATCGCGGGTCGCCGTTCTACTTTCTGAAATCGGCGCATGCGGTGCTGGAAAGCGGCGGCGTGCTGCCCTATCCGCCCGGAACCGAGGACCTGCATCACGAAATCGAGATGGTGGTCGCAATCGGGGCGCCGGCCTTTCGCGTCACGGCGGATCAGGCGGAATCGGCGATCTGGGGCTATGGCGCCGGCCTCGATCTGACGCGGCGCGATCTGCAGGCGCGCGCCAAGGCCATGCAGCGGTCCTGGGATCTGGGCAAGAATTTCGAGGGCTCGGCGGTCCTGTCCGCGCTGACCCCGGCGGCGGATTTCCAGCCTGCCGGCCAGCGCATCCATCTGGATGTCAACGGCATCACAAGGCAGGATTCGGTGATTTCCGACATGGTCTGGTCGATCCCCGAGATCATCGCGGACCTGTCGCAATACTACCATCTGGCGCCGGGCGACCTGATCATGACCGGAACGCCCGCCGGCGTTGGCGCCGTGACCAGCGGTGACCGGCTGGCAGGCAGAATTGCCGGGCTTGCGCCGGTCGAGCTGACCATCGGACCCGCCGAATAGGGGCGCGGCTTGGGGCGTGGCGGCCGGCTCAGGCCGGCTCGCGCCATTCCATGATCATCTGGGTCTGGGTGACGATGGCGGCGACCTTGCCGTCGTCGCGGGTGATCGTCGTCTGCACGACCATGGTGGTGCGCCCCTTGTGCAGCGCGACCGTGCGGCCCTGCGCGGTATCGCCGATCCGGATCGGGCGCAGGAAATTCGTCTTGCTTTCGATGGTGGTGGTGGCCTGACCCGGGGCAAGGTTCATGATCGTCAGCGTGCCGCCGGCATGATCGGCCATTCCCAACAGCGCGCCGCCATGCAGGACGCCATTGCGATTGGCCAGTGCCGGCGTTGCCGGCATGCTCAGCAGCACCTCCTCGGTGCCGGCCGCGATCAGCCTGATGCCCAGCGAATCGGAAAAGGGCGAAAACCTGTCAGGATTCCTGTCCGTGCCTTCGCTCATGCCCTGTTCTCCCCGACCTGACCCCGCAGGTTTTCTTCCATGTTCAAATATCCGGATCCGGCGCTATTCGACCACGATCCCGGCCGGTCCCTGCTCTGCGGTGCCGATGATGGCGGCCAGCGGGAAGCCGGCGGCGCGGATCTGATCGAGCACGTCGTCGGCGGCTTCCGGCGCGCAGGCGACCAGCAGCCCGCCCGAGGTCTGCGGATCGGTCAGCAGGTTGCGCTGCCACAGCGGCAGTCCGTCGGGCAGCGTGACCTCGGCGCCGTAAGCGGCCCAGTTCCGGGTCGAGGCGCCGGTCAGGAATCCCGCCTCGGCCAGTTCGGCGGCGCGGGACAACAGCGGCAGATCGGCCAGCCGCAGGCGCAGGGTCAGCCCGGCGCCGCGGGCAATCTCCAGCCCGTGGCCCAGAATGCCGAAACCCGTCACATCGGTGATGGCATGGATATCGGCGCGTTTCGCCAGATCGCTGCCCACCTTGTTCAAGAGCGTGGTCGAGGCGACCATCTCGGCCAGCCCGTCCGCATCCAGCGCGCCCTTCTTGATCGCGGCGGAATAGATGCCGACGCCCAGCCCCTTGGTCAGGATCAGGACGTCGCCGGGGCGCGCATCGGCATTGCGGCGCAGCTCGGACGGGTGGCAGAGCCCGATCACGGCAAGGCCGTAGATCGGCTCGGGCGCGTCGATGGAATGGCCGCCGGCGACGGGAATGCCCGCCTCGGCGCAGATGTCGCGGCCACCGGCCAGAATCTCGCGGATCTGGTCGGGGGGCAGCTTGTCGATGGGCATGCCCAGGATCGCCAGCGCCATGATCGGTCGCCCGCCCATGGCGTAGATGTCGGAAATGGCGTTGGTCGCGGCGATGCGGCCGAAATCGCGCGGGTTGTCCACCATCGGCATGAAGAAATCGGTCGTGGCGATCACGCAGGTATTGTCGTCCACCTGCCAGACGGCGGCATCGTCCGAGGTCTCGGTCCCGACCAGAAGCTGCGGAAACACCTGCGCCACCGGCTGATCGGCCAGCAATTCGCGCAGGACCGAGGGCGCCAGCTTGCAGCCGCAACCGCCGCCATGCGCCAGCGCCGTCAATCTGGGATGTTCATTCATGTCCTTGCCCTCCGATCCGTCAGCCGGCGCACCGTAACGTAGAATGCCGGGACCATGAAGATGCCAAGGAAGGTCGCGGCGATCATGCCGCCCATGACCCCGATGCCGATGGAATTCTGAGCCCCGGCCCCCGCGCCCGTGGCCATGGCCAGCGGCGTCACCCCAAGAATGAACGCGAGCGAGGTCATCAGGATCGGCCGCAGCCGCAGCCGCGCGGCCTCGATCGCGGCGGCGACGGTGGCGCGGCCTGATTGTTCCAGCTCGCGCGCGAATTCGACGATCAGGATGGCGTTTTTCGAGGCAAGCCCGATGGTCGTCAGAATCCCCACCTTGAAATAGACGTCATTGGCCTGACCGAATGTCAGCGCGGCGACGATGGCCCCCAGAACCCCCACCGGCACCGCCAGCATGACCGAAAACGGAATCGACCAGCTTTCGTAAAGCGCGGCCAGCGAAAGAAACACCACCAGTGCCGACAGCGCGAAAAGCCAGGGCGCCTGATTGCCGGCCTGACGTTCCTGATAGGACAGGCCCGTCCATGCCGTGCCATAGCCGCCGCCCGGCAGTTCGGCGACCAGTTCCTCCATCGCGGCCATGGCGACGCCGGAACTGGCATCGGGGCCGGGCTGACCGCTGATCGACACCGCGTCGATGCCGTCGATGCGCGACAGGCGCGGCTCGACCGGCTCCCAGCGGGTGGTCATGAAGGCGTTGAAGGGCACCATCTCGCCATCGGCATTGCGGGCATACCAGCTATCGACATCCTCGGGCTGCATGCGGTTCGCCGCCGCCGATTGCACGATCACCGGGCGCAACTGCGCGCCAAGGGCAAAGTCGTTCACCTCATCCCCGGCAAAGATCGTCGACAGCATCGCATTCACCGCCGAGATGCTGACGCCAAAGCTTTCGGCCTTTTGCTGGTCGATATCGATGCGCAAGGCGGCGTCATCCTCGGAGGCCTCGTTCTCGACCCGGTCCAGCCGGCTGTCCCCGCCCGCCGCCAGTTCAAGCTGGTCGGCGGCCTCGTTCATCGCCTCGACGCCGTGGCCGCCCTGATCCAGCAGATACATGCTGAAGCCCGAG
Organism: Paracoccus sp. (in: a-proteobacteria); assembly: GCA_018056045.1. GTDB lineage: Bacteria > Pseudomonadota > Alphaproteobacteria > Rhodobacterales > Rhodobacteraceae > Paracoccus. The sequence continues at coordinate 6,156 of JAGPGI010000044.1, read as the reverse complement.
GAATTGCCCAGTCGCGGAATCGCAGGCGGCTGCATGAAGCTGATGCGCCCGGCGCGATGGCGCTCGAAATGCGCATTCGCCCGCGCCGCGATGGCGCTGGCCGAGGCCTCCTCTGTGCCGCGCAGGTCGAAATCGCGCAGCTTCACGAAAATCATCGCCCGGTTCTGGGCCGAGCCGCCAAAGCTGAATCCCAGCGCGACATAGACCGATTCGACGGTCTCGGCCTCGTTCTTGAGCATGTAATCCTCGATCTCGCGCACAACGGCCAGGGTCTGCTGCGCGGTCGAGCCCTCGGTCAGGGTGATGCGCGATTGCAAAACGCCCTGATCCTCTTCGGGGATAAAGGTGGTGGTCATGCGCCCGAACAGATCATAGGCGCCATAGCTGATCCCTGCCAGCACCAGCATGATCAGGAAGGGCCGGCGCAGCGTGGCGCGCACGGTCGTGGAATAGCCCCGCGTCATCCGCTCGAACGCGGCATTGAACCAGCGCGCCGGGGCGAAATGCGACGGCCCCCGATGGGCGCGCAGCAGGCTGGCGCACATGGCCGGCGTCAGGATCAGCGCGACCAGCAGGGACAGCACCATGGCCGTGATGATGGTGATCGAGAACTGCCGATAGATCACCCCGGTCGAGCCGGGCATGAAGCCCATGGGCAGGAACACCGCCGACAGGACCAGCGCGATTCCGACCAGCGCGCCGCTGATCTGGCCCATGCTTTTTTCGGTGGCGGCGACGGGGTCCAGCCCCTCTTCCTGCATCACCCGCTCGACGTTTTCGACGACGACAATGGCGTCATCGACCAGCAGGCCGATGGCCAGAACCATGGCGAACATGGTCAGCGTGTTGATCGAATATCCCAGCGCCGCCAGCATGGCGAAGGTGCCCAGCAGCACCACCGGAATCGCGATGATCGGGATCAGCGTCGCCCGCCAGTTCTGCAGGAACAGCAGGATGACCAGAAACACCAGCGCGATCGCCTCAAGCAGTGTGTGATAGACCTTTTCGATCGACAGCTCGACAAAGGGCGCGGTGTCATAGGCGATATTGATCTCGACCCCTTCGGGCAGGGCGTTTTTCAGCCCGGCCAGCGTCTCGCGGACCGCGTTCGCCGTCTCGACCGCATTGGCGCCGGTGGCAAGGTTCACCGCAAACCCCGAGGCATTCATGCCGTTGAAGCGCGAATCGCGGCCATAGATGGCCTGCCCGATCTCGACCTCGGCCACATCGCCCAGATGCACGGCGGCGCCGTCCTCGCCGGTTTTCAGCAGGATATTGCGGAAATCATCGGCCGAGGTCAGCTGGCTCTGCGCGGTGATGGTGGCGGTGAACTGCTGGCCCTTCACCACCGGCTGGCTGCCCAGATTGCCCACGGAAACCGTGCTGTTTTGCTGGGCGACGGCGGTGGTGATGTCGGTGGGCGTCAACTGGAACTGCGCCAGCCGCAGCGGGTCCATCCAGATCCGCATCGCATAGCCCGAGCCAAAGACATTGATGCCGCCGACGCCCTCGGTGCGCTTGACCGGGCCTTCCACGACCTGTTCCAGCAGGTTGCCAAGCTGGATCGTCGAATGCTGCCCGGTGGTCGAGACCAGCGAGCCGACCATCAGGATCGACGAGGACGAGCGCGTCACCGACACGCCGTCATTCTGCACCGGCGAGGGCAGGCGGCTTTCGACCGAACGCACCTTGGACTGCACTTCGTTCAGCGCATCGACCGGCTCGACGCTGTCGTCGAAGGTCAGGGTGATGACGCTGCGCCCGGTCGAGGACGAGGATTCCGTATATAGCAGCCCGTCAAGCCCGGTCAGCGCGTCCTCGATGGGGGTGGTGACGCTGTTTTGCACCGCCCGCGCCGTGGCCCCCGAATAGCTCGAGGTGATGCGCACGGTCGTGGGGGCGATGTCGGGATATTGCTCGACCGGCAGGGTAAAGACCGACCAGCCGCCGATCAGCATGGTCACGATGGCCAGCACCCAGGCAAAGACCGGGCGGTGGATGAAGAAAAGCGCCATCTCAGCCCTCTCCGGCTGCGGTCTTGTCGGCGCTTTCGGTCACTTCGCGCACCACGCCCTCGGCGTCGATGGTGACGGGAACCGTGGTGATCTCGGCATTGGCGCGCAGGTTGTCCAGCCCGTCCAGGATCAGCTGCTCGCCGGGGCTGATGCCCTGGGTGACGATCCAGCTGTTGCGATAGGTGCCGGTCTCGGTCAGCGTGACCTGCGCCGCCTTGCCGTCGCGGGCGACAAAGGCGGTCAGCGTCCCGTCCGAGGCGCGGCTGGTCGCGCGCTGCGGCACCAGAACGGCGCGCGTCGTGCCCAGCGTCAGCTTCAGCCGCAGGAACTGGCCGGGCAGAATCACGCCCTCGGGATTGTCGAATTGCAGGCGGATCGGCACCGTGCCGGTGGTCGGAGACACCCTGACGCCGGGGCTGACGATGCGGCCGGTGCCGCTGTATTCCTCGCCGGTTTCAAGGATAAGCTGGCTCTGCACCTCGCGGCTGGCGGTCAGCTGGCCGGCATTGATGCGGGCGCGGTTGCGCAGCATGCGGGCGCTGGATTGCAGGACATCGACATAGATCGGGTCAAGCTGGGTGATGGTGGTCAGCGCCTCGGACTGGCTGGCGGTGACCAGATCGCCGACCGAGACGGCGGCCACATCGGCCATGCCGTCCAGAGGGCTGGTGATCTCGGTGCGCTCCAGCGCCAATAGCGCCGATGCGCGGGCAGCCTCGGCGGATTTCAGATCGGCCTCGGCCTGACGAACGGCGACCTCGGCGCTGGCCCGGTCCACGGCCGAAACCCCCGAGCCCTCAAGCCGGCGATAGCGGGTGACGGTATTCTGGGCCTCGGTCAGGCTGGCCTCGGCGCCGATGACGGCGGCCTCGGCTGCGGCAAGGGCTGCGGCCAGCGTCTCGGGGTCCAGCCGGAACAGCAGATCGCCGGTCTTGACTGGCTTGCCGGGGTCATAGGTGATCTCAAGGACCTCGCCGCCGACCTGCGGGCGAATGCTGGTCTGCTGATAGGCGGTGGCGCGGCCGGGCAGGGTGACGGTATAGGGCACATCCTCCTGCGCGACGGCCATCACGCCGACCTCGGTCGGGCCGCGCGGCCCGGGAGCGCCTTGCGCCAGCGCCTGATTCGCCAGCATCAGCGCCAGCGCCGCCCATATGAATACCTGTTGCCGCATGGCCATGTGCCGATCCCGGTTCTTCGTTTCTTGCCGGCATCTTTTAGGGGTCGCACCCCAATGGCAAGTAAACGGCGCGGCATCCCCGATCACAAGGACGCAGTCCGGATATCTTCCATGTTCAAATATCCATGCGACGGCTTCGCAGGGGCGCAGAGCTTGCAGGCTCAGAAGTCGACGCAAAGCCCCTTTTTCTCGTAATCGCCATAGCGCACCGGCTCGGGGCCGTCGCGCCCGCCCAGCTCGGTGGGCAGGTCCAGAGGCTTGGCATTCCGGCGCCGTTCCTCGGCCTCGGCCAGGGCGCGCTGCGCGGCGGGGGGCAGATCCTTGCGGTCGGTCATGGCGGTTTCCCTTGCATCGCGCTAGATGCAGGCAATCTAGACATGGGGCAGGCATTGAACAAGTCACGCGACGGATCGGCGGGCAAGACGGTCAGGGATGCGGCACGCATGGGCGCGCTGCGCCTGCTGGCGGCGGTCGATGAGGGCGCGACGCTGGACGAGGCGGCGTCCCTGAACGAGCGCCTTGCGCCCCCCGACCGGGCCCGTGCCCGCCGCCTCGCGCTTGAGGTGCTGCGCTGCACCCAGCCCGCCGATGCCCTGCTGATGCCGCTGATGGCCCGCCGCCCGCGTCCCGACATCCTGCGCATCCTGCGCCTTGCCACCGTCGAGATGCTGGCCCTGGGCGAGGCCCCGCATGGTGCGGTCAATGCCGCCGTGGCGCTGGCCCGCGATCTTGGCGGCAAGGGGCAGGCGGCGTCGGGCATGGTGAACGCGGTGCTGCGCAAGGTCTCCTCGGCCCATGACATCTGGGCCGACCTGCCCGCGCAGCGCATGCCCGACTGGCTGCGCAAGCCCGTCGCCGCCCAATGGGGCGAGGATATCGCCCTTGCCGTCGAGACCGCGCATGAGGCCGGCGCGCCGCTTGACCTGACCCCCAGGGGCGCGATGCCCGAGGACATGCCCGGCGAGGCGCTGCCAACCGGCTCGTACCGGCTGGCTTCGGGCACGCAGGTCAGCGTGCTGCCGGGCTATGAGGCGGGCGACTGGTGGGTGCAGGACGCCGCCGCCGCCATGGCGGTGCGGGTGCTTGACCCGCAGCCCGGCGAGACCATTGCCGATCTTTGCGCCGCGCCGGGCGGCAAGACGCTGCAACTGGCCGCCGCCGGGGCCGAGGTCACGGCGGTCGATATCTCTCAGGCGCGGCTGGCCCGCGTGGCCGAAAACATTGCCCGCTGCGGCCTCAGCGCCACGCTGGTTGCGGGCGACGCGCTGGACTGGCGGCCCGACCAGCTGCTGGACGCCGTGCTGCTGGATGCGCCCTGTTCGGCCACCGGCACGATTCGCCGCCATCCCGAATTGCCGCGCATCCGCGATGGCGCGGGCCTTGCCGAACTGACCGAGTTGCAAGCGCGGCTGATCGATCACGCGCTCGGGATCCTCAAGCCCGGCGGGCGGCTGGTCTATGCCACCTGCTCGCTTTTGCCCGCCGAGGGCGAGGACCAGATGGCCGCAGCCCTTGCCCGCCATCCCGGCCTGATCATCGAGCCGCCGCAGGCGCCGGGCATCGCGCCCGACTGGATCACGCCGCAGGGTGCCCTGCGTCTGCGCCCCGACATGTGGCCGGAACGCGGGGGCATGGACGGGTTTTTCATCCTGCGCTTGCGGAAATCGCCCGAAGGGACATAAGGTTGCGCCGTTCCAACAACAGCCCAGTCCATGACCGATAGCACGACCGCCCCAAGGGGGTTTCTGCGCCGCCCCGAACCCAAAGCCATCGGCCATGCCGGACGGGGCGAGCAGATCGTCAACGGCGAGCTGCATCTGGGCGGCATCACGCTCAGCGGCGATTTCTTCGCCGCCGATGTGCCACCGACCGTTGCCGCCGAACTGAACGGCTTTGGCTGGCTGGACGATCTGGCCGCCGTCGGCACCCCCCGCGCCCGTGCCCTGGCACAGGATCACGTCCTGCACTGGCTCAAGCAGAACCGCGTGCCGCGGCCGGACCGCATCGAATGGACGCCCGAAGTGGCCGGCCGGCGGGTGCTGCGCTGGATCTTTCACGCCGGGATGATCCTGCCCGGTCTGGATCGCGACGGGGCCGAGCCCTATTTCCACGCGCTGGACACGCATCTGAACCATCTGCGCGACAGCTGGTACGAGGCCGTCGACGGGTTGAACCGCCTTGAGGCGCTGGCGGGCCTTGCCATCGGCGCCATGTCGCTGCGCGACCGCCAGGCCATGGCGCAGCCGGCGCTGATCGCATTGGCCGAGGAAGCCGACGCCATGGGTGTCACCACCCTGTCCGAGGCCCGCGCCCCGGAATCGCTGCTGGAAGCCATGGCCCTGCTGGTCTGGGCGCAAGAGGTCGCGGCCGAGGCCGGGCTGGATACGCCCGCCGAGCTGACGGCGATCATTTCCGAAATCGCCCCGATCCTGCGGGCGCTGCGCCATGCCGATGGCGGCTTGCCCAGCTTTCACGGCGGCGGGCGCGGTGCAGCGGGGCGGCTTGACCGCTGCCTGCGTGCGGCCGAGGGCGCGGCCCTGCCCGCACATGGCCTTGCCATGGGCTTTGCCCGCATGGCGCGGGCGCGCACGACGCTGATTCTGGATGCGGCGCCCCCGCCCGGCGGCCCGGCGGCGGTCCGCGCCCATGCCTCGACCCTGGCGTTCGAGCTGACGGTGCTGCGCCAGCCGCTGATCGTGAATTGCGGCCCCGGCGACGGTTTCGGCCCGCTTTGGGCCAAGGCCGCACGCGCCACGCCCTGCCATTCGGCGCTGTGTCTGGCGGGGCTCTCCAGTTCCCGCCTGAACCCCAACCGCCAAGAGGGCGAGCCCGATATCCTGACCGAGCGCCCCGATCTGGTCTGGGCCGGCGATTGCGACGAATTGGGCACCCTGACCGCGCCCGATTTCGGCCCGGCCCATTCGCCCGAACCCGCGCATCTGCTCTCGGGCCATGACGGCT
>JAGPGI010000343.1 GCA_018056045.1 Paracoccus sp. (in: a-proteobacteria) | reverse complement strand
CCGTGGCGCATGCCCTCGCCATCATCCATGTCCAGAATCGCCAGTTGCGGGTTTTCCTTGATGCGGAAACGGATCTCGGTGACCACCCTGCCCTGCCGCCGGGTTTCGGGGGCGACAAGGATATTGCTGGTCTTGTTCACCTCGGCCACGGCGGGCTTGATGACCTTGGCGTTCAGATGCTTGAAGGTCTCGTAATAGCTGGAGCCGTCGACGCCCATCAGCCGCCGGAACAGGTCCAGCGGCCACCAGCCGGTCGATCCGGTCCGCACGAAGCGATAGCAATTCTCGTAAAGCGCCAGCGCGTGACCCGAGGTGAAGCGGCGCTGGATGTTCAGGTTGATCAGCGCGAAGACCTTGGGATCGTGCAGCTTTTCCGCCAGTGCCGGCGAATAGGCATATTCGCAGACACCGCCCTTCAGCTTGGCATAGCTCAGCAGGCTTGAGACGCCCCATTCCTGCTGGCCCTTTTCATCCAGCATGTCCCATTCGGCGACGGTCTCGGCCAGCCCCTTCAGCGACTGCTTGAGCGTGTCCATGTCGTTCGAGTTATAGCCGATCATCAGGCACAGCGTGCGCGCGTCGATCTGGTGGCGGGCATTGCTGGTCAGCGTGTCATAGGCATTGAGCAGCAGCACGTTCGACAGCTTGCGCTGCAACAGCGTCAGCTTGCCCGAAACATGGATCGCGGCCACATGTTTCTTGACCGCCCCGCGGCGCAGGGCGCCGGTCAGCTGGTCGCGCGGAATCTCGTCCATCGGTCTGCTCGATTTCTTGTTTTGACAGATTATGCCCCAACAGGTACCCGCAATCAACCGCGCCGAAGGTTCCCGTTCCGCGCCGGAACCCATCCCGCAAACGGGTGCCTCAGGATTTGCCCCGCGCCAAAGGCACCCGTTTACGGGACTTCAAGGGCGGCTTCCCGGCCCATTCCCGCCAAGGTTCGACACATTCCCGGGCCTTACCGCAGCCGGGTGCCCCTATTCCCGCGAATCGGCACCTGTGTTCCCGTATCCGGGTCCCCCTCAGCCCGTAAACGGGTGCCACTGGTCCTGTATCCGGGTCCCGAATCACATGTAATCAATTGATATGTTTGGATGAATTCAAGCCAAAGATTCTAAATATCTGAAAGAAATCACAAGCTATATGCGGCTGTTTTCTGCTGATTCCGACTCAGTTTCGCGGCGAAACCGATCTGGGTGATTCACTTGGCCCTTTCCATGTGCAATAGTTTGGCCAAAACACACATCCAAGTGGAACATCGCAGAGGTATCGACATGTCCTCAGGCAAGGACGCCATTCCCCCCTATTTCAACATCGACCCGGCCAAGGCGGCCCGGCGTCTCTCCGAGCCTATCGACACCGCCCGATTCGCGAAAGCCGCCGCCTTTGCCGCCCGTGGCCGCGAGGATCTGGCCAAGCGCGGCTATGCCCCCGACGGCCGCAAGCGCCTGCGCCGGTTCTCGACATGGGAGGTCTGCAACTACCTGATTCCCGTCGCTCCGGCGCATTTCCGCCGCGTGCTGCGCAAGCATGAGGAACTGCCGCAGGGCACCGGCGAAGGCAATTCGAAATGGTTCACCCTCGACGAGGTGCTGCGCCTGCGCGACCACTTCGCGACCGAGGGCGCGGCGGGCCGCGAATACCGGCCCTGGCGCCCCGAGGGCCTGCCGGCCAAGATCCTTGCCGTGGCCAATTTCAAGGGCGGCGTCGGCAAGACCTCGACGGCGGCGCATCTCGCCATGTCGGCGGCGCTGGACGGCTACAAGGTTCTGGTGGTCGATCTGGACAGCCAGGGCTCCATGACCTCGATCATGGGCGGCAAGGTGCGCGACGAATGGTCGACTGCCTTCCCGCTTCTGGCCAAGGATTACGCGCTGGCGCTGCAGGATGAAAACCATGTCCGCGCCGCTGCCGGCCAGCCCCCCCTGCCCTTCGACGAGACCCTGACCGAGGCGCTCAAGCTTTCGGCACAGGATCTGATCCAGCCGACGCATTGGCCCAATATCGACCTGCTGGGCGCGCAGCTGAACCTCTACTGGGCCGAGTTTCAGGTTCCGGTCTGGCGCATGGGCCTGCGCAGCTGGCCGCTTTGGGATGCGCTCAGCAACGCGCTGAGCAACGACCGCATCATCAACGAATATGACATCATCATCCTCGATACGCCGCCGGCGCTTGGCTATCTGACCATCAACGCGCTGGCTGCGGCCGATATCCTGCTGGTGCCACTGGGCGCGACCTTCCTCGAATTCGATTCGACCGGGCGCTTTTTCGACATGCTCTATTCGACCTTCGCCAGCGTCGAGGAAGGCGAGAACGCCGCCCGCCGCCGCAACGGCCTGCCCGAGATGCGCTTTGAATGGGACGCGGTGCGGGCGCTGATCACCCGCTTTGACGCCAGCCAGCAGACCGATCTGGCCAATGTCATTCAGGCCTATTTCGGCGATTTCATGACCACCTATCGCCAGGAGATGACCGCCATGGTCGGACAGGCCGGCGAGCAGGTGAATGGCATCTACGAGGCCGATTATCGCGAGTTCAACCGCGACACCTATGTCCGTGGCCGGGAGACCTTCGATCGCACCTGGGCCGAGGTCAAGGAGCTGATCCTGGGCAGCTGGTGGCGCGATCAGCAGATGCAGGCGGCGGAAGAGGCCGGCAAGATGAGGGAGCAGGAACATGGCTAAGCGCAGACGGCTGGAAACCCCCAGCAGCGCCGATCTGAACCGGATCGAAGAGGAGTTTCGCAGCGAAACCCCCGACCGGCCGCCGGGCTTGCGCGGCATCGCACCCATCGCCCAGATCGCCGCCGACAGCGCCGCGCAGAGCCAGGCCGAAAGCGCCGATGCCCGCGCCGCGCGCGCCCGTGCCGAGGCCGATGCCGCCCGGTTGCAGGCGGCGCAGGAACAGGGCCTGCTGATGGTCGAACTGGCGCTGGACGAGATCGACGAGGGCGCGCTGGTGCGCGACCGCATGACCATGAGCCAGGACGACATGGAGGAGTTGCGGCTGTCGATCGCCGCGCATGGGCTGCGGCTGCCGATCGAGGTCTTTGAACTGGAACAGACCGGGCAGGGCGGCCAACGCTATGGCCTGCTGTCGGGCTATCGCCGCCTGCAGGCGATGCGGGGGCTGTTCGATCTGGCCCAGGCCCGCAAATACGCCACCATCCGCGCCATCATCCGGCCGCGCGCCGAGGCTGACGCCGCCTTTGTCGCCATGGTCGAGGAAAACGAGGTCCGCGAGGAGCTGAGCCATTTCGAGCGCGGCCGCATCGCCGTCATTGCCGCCAATCAGGGCGCGTTTGCCAATACCGAGGACGCGGTGAACAAGCTTTTCGCCACCGGATCCAAGGCCAAGCGGTCCAAGGTGCGGTCATTCGCGCTGATTTTCGAGGAGCTGGGCGACATGCTCGAATTTCCCGAGGCGCTGACCGAAAAGCGCGGGCTGCGGCTGTCGGCGGCCTTGCGCAGCGGCGCGGAAGGGCGGCTGCGCAAGGCGCTGTCGGTGCAGCGACCGGTCGATGCCGAGGAGGAATGGGCGCTGCTGGAACCCGAGCTTGAGGTCAGCGAACGCCGCCCGCGCGAGCCGAGCCGGGGCGGGCGCCCAAGGTCCAGACCGGCGGAATATGGCTGGATCGACGACC
>JAGPGI010000043.1 GCA_018056045.1 Paracoccus sp. (in: a-proteobacteria) | reverse complement strand
GCCTCATGGCGCTGGGGGTCGAATTTTTCGCCCAGTTCCGGGGTGATGACGGTGATGCCGTGCTTGGCAAAGACGTTTTTCAGCTCGCGCAGGGTCAGTTCGACCCCCTCGATCAGGGCCGCCGCCGCCGCGCGCTGGTCGTCGCCGGCACTGTCCAGCGCCCGGCTCAGCGCGTCATAGACCGGCAGCAGATCGCGGGCCAGACGCGAGCCACCATATTGCTCGGCGTCGCGGCGATCCTTGTCGGCGCGCTTGCGGGCATTCTCGGCATCGGCCAGCGCGCGCATGAAGCGGTCGCGATATTCATCCCGTTCGGCGATGATCGCCTCGATTTCGGGCGAGGGGGCATCGTCGGCCAGCGGATCAAATTCCTCGTCGTCCAGCGGGCTGCCGTTCGGGTTATTCCTGGTCATGTCCTCATCCTTTCCGGCCGGAAATCATCCGACCGACCAGCTGCGCGGTGTAATCGACAATCGGCACGATGCGCCCGTAATTGAGCCGCGTCGGACCAATGACGCCAACCGCGCCTACAATCTTTCGGTCGGCATTCATATAGGGTGAAACCACCAGAGAGGAACCCGAAAGTGAAAAAAGCTTGTTCTCGGACCCGATAAAGATCCGCACTCCCTCGCCCTGCTCGGTCAGTTCCAGAAATTCCGCGATATCGCGCTTGCGTTCAAGGTCGTCAAACAGCGTGCGGATGCGGTCCAGATCGGCCAATTCGTCCGCCAACAGATTGGCGCGGCCGCGCACGATCAGCCGGTCATTGGCCTCGCCATCCCACATCGCCAGACCCGAGGCGATCAGAGCCGCCGCGACATCGTCGAGTTGACGGCGCGCGGCGCTGACCTCATGGCTGATGCGCCCGCGCAGGTCGGCCAGGGTGCGTCCTTCGGCCATGGCGTTCAGGAAATTCCCCGCCTCGCGCATCGAACTGGCGGTATGCCCGGGCGGCGGGGTAAAGACCCTATTCTCGACCCGGCCATCGGCAAAGACCAGCACCACCAGAACGCGGTCGGGGGCAAGGCTGACGAATTCGATATGGCGCAGCGGCGCCTCTTGCTTGGGCATCAGGACCAGCGAGGCGCCATGCGTCAGCGCCGAGAGCGCCGTGCTGACCCGGTCCATCATCGCGCCGGTATCGCCGCTGTCCCGGCCCAGCGTCTCGTCGATCATTTCGCGGTCTGTGGCGGAAACCGGCCCGGCCTCCATCAGCCCGTCCACGAACAGCCGCAGTCCCAGCTGGGTCGGCATCCGCCCGGCCGAAACATGCGGGTGATCCAGCAGGCCCAGATGCTCCAGATCCTGCATGACATTGCGAATGGTGGCGGCGCTGACCTTTTCGGTCATGTCGCGGGTCAGGGTGCGCGAGCCGACCGGCTCACCCGTCGCCAGATAGGCCTCGACCACGCGGCGAAACACCTCGCGTGAGCGGTCGTTCAGATCGGAAAGCTGGGCGTTGTCGGGCATGGGCAGAAGGTGGGGCACTCTCGGGTTGCGGAGAAGGGGTTTGCACCTGTATTTGAACTGCAAATACCCCGGAAAGGAATGAATGATGCGCCCCTCAGGCCGGAATTTAAGCGATATGCGCCCGATTTCAATCGAAACAGGCGTCATGCGGCATGCCGAGGGCTCTTGCCTGATCGCCTGCGGCGATACGCGCGTGCTTTGCACTGCCTCGATCGAGGAAAAGGCGCCGCCCTTCCTGAAGGGTTCGGGGCAGGGCTGGGTGACGGCGGAATACGGCATGCTGCCCCGCGCCACCAACACCCGCAACCGGCGCGAGGCCGCTGCCGGCAAGCAATCGGGCCGCACGCAGGAAATCCAGCGCCTGATCGGCCGCGCCCTGCGAGCCGGCGTTGATCGCCGCGCGCTTGGCGAACGTCAGATCGTCGTCGATTGCGACGTCATCCAGGCCGATGGCGGCACCCGCTGCGCCTCGATCACCGGCGGCTGGGTCGCGCTGCGCCTGGCGGTGAACAAGCTGCTGAAAGCCGGGATCATCACCACCGACCCGATCATGGACCACGTCGCCGCGGTCTCCTGCGGCATCTATGCCGGCCAGCCGGTGCTGGATCTGGACTATGCCGAGGACAGCGAGGCCGGGACCGACGGCAATTTCATCATGACAGGTGCGGGCCGCCTGATCGAGGTGCAGATGTCGGCCGAGGGCGCGACCTTCTCGCGGACCGAGATGAACCAGTTGCTGGACATGTCCGAGGTCGGCATCGCCGAACTGGTCCGCGCCCAGAAAGCAGCGATTGCATGAGGAAGCTGACCGAAAAGCGTCTTCTGGTCGCCACGCATAACGCCGGCAAGCTTGAGGAAATCCGCGCGATGATGGCCCCGCATGGGATCGAGGTCACCTCGGCCGGTGAAATGGGCCTGCCCGAGCCGGTCGAGACCGAAGACAGCTTTATCGGCAATGCCCGCATCAAGGCCCGTGCCGCCATGCTGGCGACCGGGCTGCCGGTGCTGGCCGATGACAGCGGCATCACCGTGGACGGGCTGGACGGTGCGCCCGGCGTCTATACCGCCGACTGGGCGGAAACGCCGAACGGCCGTGACTTCATGCAGGCCATGACCCGCACCTGGTCTGAACTGGAGGCGCGCGGCGCGTCTGAGCCCCGCACCGCCCAGTTCCGCGCCACGCTGATCCTGATGTGGCCCGACGGGCACGAGGAAATCTTCGAGGGCGTGGCGCCGGGCCATCTGGTCTGGCCGCCGCGCGGGGCGCTGGGTCACGGCTATGACCCGATCTTCGTCCCCGAGGGCCATGATGTGACCTATGCCGAAATGCAGCCCTCGCAAAAGAACGCGATCAGCCATCGTGCCCGCGCCTTTCAAAAGCTTGAGGCCGCATTTGCGTAGGATCTCGACCGGATCTCCGTTTGAAGCCGCGCTGGGTTACAGCCGGGCGGTGGTCAAGGGGCCTTGGTGCTTTGTCTCGGGCACCACGGGCTATGATTATGGGGCGATGATCATGCCCGACAGCGCTGCTGATCAGGCCCGGAACGCATTCTCCACCATCTTCGCCACGCTGAGGGATGCTGGCTTTGCGCCCGGGGATATCGTGCGGGTGCAATACACCATCACCGACCCGGCGCTGCTGGATGAGATCGCGCCGGTTCTGGGCGCGGCGATGAAAGATGCGTTACCGGCGGCCACGATGGTTGTCGCGGGCCTGATCCGACCCGAAATGAAGGTCGAAATCGAAGTCACCGCATTCAGGGAATAGATGCCCAGCCAGTCCAGCCCCACCGCCGCCCTGACCGATGACTGGCGCGCAGGGGGATTCGCGCTTTACGTCCATTGGCCGTTCTGCGCCGCGAAATGCCCCTATTGCGATTTCAACAGCCATGTCGCGGCGAGTATCGACCAGCCGCGCTGGCTGGCCGCCTATCGCGCCGAGATTGGCCGGCTGGGGGCGGAACTGCCGGGCCGGGTGCTGAACAGCATCTTTTTCGGCGGCGGCACGCCCAGCCTGATGGCACCCGAAACCGTCGCAGGCGTGATCGAGGCGGCGCGGGCGCAATGGCCCTTTGCCAATGATATCGAAATCACGCTTGAGGCCAATCCGACCAGCGTCGAGACGGGCCGCTTTCGCGCCTATGCCGATGCAGGCGTCAACCGTGTCTCGATGGGGATGCAGGCGCTGAACGACGACGATCTGCGCCGGCTGGGCCGCATGCACAGCGTGGCCGAGGGGCGCGCCGCCTTTGACATTGCGCGGGATTGTTTCACGCGGGTCAGCTTTGACCTGATCTATGCCCGTCAGGATCAGGACCGCGCCCATTGGCGGCGCGAGCTGACCGAGGCACTGGCCATGGCCGTCGATCACCTTTCGGCCTATCAGCTGACCATCGAGCCGGGCACCGCCTTTGGCGCGCGCCACGCGAAAGGCGGGCTCAAGGGGCTGCCCGATGACGATCTGTCCGCCGACATGTATCTGGACACGCAGGAGATCTGCGCGGCCGCCGGCATGCCCACCTATGAGATCTCGAATCACGCCCGGCCCGGCGCCGAAAGCCGCCACAATCTGGTCTATTGGCGGCAGGGCGACTGGGCCGCCGTGGGGCCGGGTGCCCATGGCCGGCTGAGCCTGCCGAATGGCCGCTGGGCGACCGAGGCGCATCGCGCCCCCGGCGAATGGCTGGCGGCGGTCGAGGGGCGCGGCAATGGCGACAGCCTGCGCGAGGTGCTGACGCTTTCGGACCGGGCGATGGAATATCTGCTGATGTCCATGCGCCTGACCGAGGGGATGGATGTCGCGCGCTATCTTGCCCATGGCACGGAATTGCCGCAGGGTCGCGTGACGGATCTGATCGGGCTGGGGCTGGTTACACAGGCACAGATGCGGCTGGCTGCGACCGCGACGGGACGACCGGTGCTGAATGCGATCCTGCGGGAGCTGGTGGATTAGTAAGATGCAGTTGTTCTGGTTGATCCTTGGCTGGGTGGCGGCGATTCTGGGCGCCATCGGGCTGTTCCTGCCGGTGGTGCCGACCGTGCCCTTCCTGCTGGTCGCGGTCTTTGCCTTTACCCGCTCGTCGCCGCGGCTGGCGGCGAAAATTATGCGCAATCCGAAATTCGGCCCACCGATCCGCGCCTGGCGCAAGCGCGGCGTGATCGGGCGCGGCGCCAAGATCTGGTCGGTCACCGCCATGGCGGCGGGGGTCGGCTGGGCCATCTGGCTGGGGCTGGACCCGCGCATCATCGCGGTTCAGGCGCTGACCTGCACCGCCATCGGCGCCTGGCTCGTGACCCGCCCCGAGGCGTGAAAGCCCGCTGACAATACAACCTTTTGCCCACTTGTTTGCCCAAGGCCCCGGCGCGACCCTTGGCCATCGGTCGTCTATGGGGAGGCATGACCATGGCAGATACATCCGGGGTGAAGATTCATCCCGCCGTCGATAACGGCATCGCGGCAAGCCAGCCCGGCTTTGCCGGTGGCACGCTGCACTGCCTGTGCAGCAGCAATCCGGTGCGCGTGACGCTGAAGGGGCAGACCGCGCATAACCACGTCTGCGGCTGCACCAAATGCTGGAAACCCGCCGGCGCCGTCTTCAGTCAGGTCGCGGTGATCTCGCGCGATGCGGTCGAGGTGACGCAGGGCGCCGAAAAGCTTGAGGTGGTGAACCGCGACGCGCCGATCCAGCGCCATCGCTGCCGCGATTGCGGCACGCACATGTATGGCCGGATCGAGAACAAGGACCATCCGTTCTACGGCCTTGATTTCGTCCATACGGAACTGTCGGACGATACTGGCTGGTCGGCACCGGAATTCGCGGCCTTCGTCAGCTCGGTCATCGAATCGGGGGTCGATCCGTCGCGCATGGACGGTATCCGCGCCCGGCTGCGCGAACTGGGGCTGCAGCCCTATGACGCGCTGTCGCCGCCCTTGATGGACGCGATCGCGACGCATATTGCCAAGCGAACTGGCGCATTGCCGGCTTGACCTTGCGGCGCGGAACGGCATCACCTTGGGGGCCGGGAAACCGGCCCCCGTTGGCATGAACCCAGCAAATGACTCCGGGCCGCGCGCCCGACCCAGCTAAGGAGAAAGCAAATGAGAACACGCGCCGCCGTCGCCCTTGAGGCCGGAAAACCGCTGGAGGTCATGGAGGTCAACCTTGAGGGTCCGAAAGCCGGCGAGGTGATGGTCGAAATCAAGGCGACCGGCATCTGCCATACCGACGAATTCACCCGCTCGGGCGCCGACCCCGAGGGGCTGTTCCCCTCGATCCTCGGGCATGAGGGCGCGGGCGTGGTGGTCGAGGTCGGCCCCGGCGTCACCTCGGTCAAGGTGGGCGATCACGTGATCCCGCTTTACACCCCCGAATGCCGCCAGTGCCCGTCCTGCCTGTCGCGCAAGACGAACCTCTGCACCGCGATCCGCAATACCCAGGGCCAGGGCCTGATGCCTGACGGCACCACGCGGTTCAGCATGCTCGACGGCACGCCGATCCATCACTACATGGGCTGCTCGACCTTCTCGAACTATACGGTGCTGCCCGAAATCGCGGTGGCCAAGGTGCGCGAGGACGCGCCCTTCGACAAGATCTGCTATATCGGCTGCGGCGTGACCACCGGCATCGGCGCGGTCATCAACACCGCCAAGGTGGAAATCGGCGCGAAGGCCGTGGTCTTTGGCCTTGGCGGGATCGGGCTCAATGTCATTCAGGGCCTGCGTCTGGCGGGTGCCGACATGATCATCGGCGTTGACCTGAACAACGACAAGAAACCCATGGCCGAGCATTTCGGCATGACCCATTTCATCAACCCCAAAGAGATCGACGGCTCGGTCGTGCAGGAAATCGTCAATATGACGAAAACCCCCTTCGACCAGATCGGCGGGGCGGATTACAGCTTTGACGCCACCGGCAACACCAAGGTGATGCGTGACGCGCTGGAATGCACCCATCGCGGCTGGGGCCAGTCGATCATCATCGGCGTGGCGGCGGCGGGCGCCGAGATCAGCACCCGTCCGTTCCAGTTGGTCACCGGCCGGGTCTGGAAGGGCACGGCCTTCGGCGGCGCGCGCGGGCGCACCGATGTGCCGACGATCGTCGACTGGTACATGGACGGCAAGATCGAGATCGATCCGATGATCACCCACACCATGCCGCTTGAGGATATCAACAAGGGTTTCGATCTTATGCATTCAGGCGAGTCTATTCGCTCGGTCGTCCTTTACTGATCGTAAAGGCCTGCTTAGTTAAAAGGACGGCGGAGGCGGGCGACCGTTTCCGCCGTCAACCTGAAAGGACCGCGTTTATGGCTAAGCATTTTCACCTGGACGACGATGACGATGACGACGATGACGCGCCCCGCCGTCAGGACTCGCCCAAGGAAGAGGGCTTGGGCCTTCCCGAAGGGGACAAGATCGGCAAGCTCTACTTCAAGTCGCGCACGGTGATCGTCGCCGGTGCCATCAACGACAAGCTGGCGCAGCGCACCGTCGCCCATCTTCTGGCCCTGGCCGAGGACAGCGACGATCCGATCAACATGCTGATTTCCTCGCCCGGCGGGCATGTGGAATCGGGCGACATGATCCATGACGTGATCAAGTTCATCCGCCCGACCGTGCGCACCATCGGCTCGGGCTGGGTGGCCAGCGCCGGCGCGCTGATCTTTGTCGGCGCGGACAAGGAAAACCGCTACTGCCTGCCCAATACCCGCTTTTTGCTGCATCAGCCCTCGGGCGGGATCGGCGGCACCTCGACCGACATGATGATTCAGGCCGAGCAGGTGCGCCAGATGCGCGACCGGCTGAACCAGATCTTTGCCGAGGCCACCGGTCAGAGCATCGAGCGGATCGAGGCCGACACCCAGCGCGATTTCTGGCTGAACACGCAAGAGGCGCTGGATTACGGCCTCTTGGGCAAGGTCATCCGTTCCGTGGACGAGCTGAAATGAATGTCGGCGGCGGGGCTGATATCCTGATCCGTCCCGCCACGGCTGCGGATCATCCGGCGATCTGGACGATCCTTGAACCGGTCTATCGCGCGGGCGAAACCTATTGCATCCCGCCCGACATTTCCCGCGACGCGGCGCTGGCGGACTGGTTCGCCGCGCCCTTTACCGCCTTTGTCGCGGAACTGGATGGCCGGGTGCTGGGCACCAGCCATGTCGGGCGCAACCGGCCCGGCCCGGCGGCGCATGTCGCCAATGCAAGCTTTGCCACCCACCCGGATGCGCGCGGCAAGGGCATCGCAAGGCGGCTTGTCACCCATGCCAAGGACTGGGCGCGGGATCAGGGCTTTCGCGCCATGCAGTTCAATTTCGTCGTCTCGACCAATGCCGATGCGGTGCATTCATGGCAAAAGGCCGGCTTCGACATCGTCGGCCGCCTGCCGGGCGCCTTTCTGCATCCGCGCCTTGGCTATGTCGACGCGCTGGTAATGTTTCACGATCTGACCAAAGGGGAATAGCCATGGTGCTGGCCTATGAGACCGTTTCGGAAAACCGCAGCTTTGGCGGCGTGCAGGGCGTCTATCGCCACCAGTCGCAAGCCACCGGCACGCCGATGACCTTTGCCATCTACCTGCCGCCCGATGCCGCGCATCGCAAGGTGCCGGTGCTGTGGTATCTGTCGGGCCTGACCTGCACCCATGAAAACGCCATGGTCAAGGCCGGGGCGCAGGAATGGGCGGCCGAGGCGGGGATCGCGGTGATCTTTCCCGACACCTCGCCGCGCGGCGAGGGCGTCGCCGATGACGAAGCCTATGATCTGGGGCAGGGCGCCGGTTTCTATGTCGATGCGACCCAGGCGCCCTGGGCGCCGCATTTCAAGATGTGGCATTACATCACCCATGAGCTGCCCGAGCTGGTCTTTGGCAATTTCGCGCTGGAACGCGAGGCGCAGGGTATCACCGGCCATTCCATGGGCGGCCACGGGGCGCTGACCATCGCCATGACCTTTCCGCAGCGCTACAAGTCGGTCTCGGCCTTTGCGCCGATCGCGAACCCTTCGGAATCCGACTGGGGCCGCAAGCAGCTCACCGCCTATCTGGGCGAGGATCGCGCCGCCTGGGCGGGCCATGACGCCACGCTTCTGATGCGCGACCGTGGCTATCCGGGCGAGGTTCTGATCGATCAGGGCAGCAACGACCAGTTCCTGAACCTGCTCAAGCCCGAGGCGCTGGCCCATGCCATGGCCGAGCGCCGTCAGCCCGGCGTGTTCCGCATGCAGCAAGGCTATGATCACAGTTATTTCTTCGTCCAGACCTTCATGGGCGACCACATCCACTGGCACGCCGAACGGCTGGGCTGAGAGCGGTTTTCGGAATGCGGCGGGATCGGGGAAATAATCCCATACCTATTGCCGAGTTATCCTAAGACTTTAGTCCCAAGGGCCGGCCGGTTGCGTTGACGCATATCCGGCCGCGCCCGAACCTTCCCAAAGAGGATGACGGCGCGTCACGAGTCGCGCCTGTTCACGGGTGGGAGGAAGATCATGAAAAATCTGCTGAAAGGTGCAGGCATTGTCCTGTTGCTGTCCGGTGGTTCGGCCTTGGCCAATGACAGCGTTCTGGCCGAGATTGCCAAACCGCAGCAATGGGCGATCCAGACCGGCGACTATGCCAATTCGCGTTATTCGACGCTGGACCAGATCAACAAGGACAACGTCAAGGACCTGCGCGTGGCCTGGACCTTCTCGACCGGGGTGCTGCGCGGGCATGAAGGCTCGCCCCTGGTGATCGGCGATGTGATGTATGTCCATACGCCATTTCCGAACAATGTTTTCGCGCTGGACCTGAATGACAACGGCAAGATCCTGTGGCGCTATGCGCCCCAGCAGGACCCGAACGTCATCGCGGTCATGTGCTGCGACACGGTGAACCGGGGTTTGGCCTATGCGGATGGCATGGTCCTGATGCATCAGGCCGACACGACGCTGGTGGCGCTGGACGCCAAGACCGGCGACGTGAAATGGTCGGTCAAGACCGGCGATCCCGCCATCGGCGAAACGAACACCGCCACCGTGCTGCCGGTCAAGGACAAGGTCATTGTCGGCGTCTCGGGCGGTGAATATGGCGTGCGGGGCCGGGTGACGGCCTATGCGCTGGCTGACGGCAAGGAAGTGTGGAAGGCCTATTCCACCGGCCCGGATGCCGAAATGCTGGTCGATCCCGAAAAGACCATGGTGCTGGGCAAGCCGATCGGCGCAGACAGCTCGCTGAACAGCTGGGAGGGCGATCAGTGGAAGATCGGCGGCGGCACCACCTGGGGCTGGTATTCCTATGATCCGGACCTGAACCTGATCTATTACGGCACCGGCAACCCCTCGACCTGGAACCCGTCGCAGCGTCCGGGCGACAACAAGTGGTCGATGACCATCATGGCCCGCGACGCCGATACCGGCATGGCGAAATGGTTCTATCAGATGACGCCCCATGACGAATGGGACTATGACGGCATCAACGAGATGATCCTGACCAACCAGCAGATCGACGGCAAGGACCGCAAGCTGCTGACCCATTTCGACCGTAACGGCCTTGGCTATACGCTGGACCGCGAAACGGGTGAGCTGCTGGTCGCCGAAAAATTCGATCCCAAGGTGAACTGGACCACCGGCGTCGACATGGACCCGGCCTCGGAAAACTATGGCCGCCCGGCCGTGGTGGCGCAGTACTCGACCCAGCAGAACGGCGAGGACGAGAACTCGACCGGGATCTGCCCGGCGGCTCTGGGCTCCAAGGACCAGCAACCGGCGGCCTTCTCGCCCAAGACCGGCCTGTTCTATGTGCCGACAAACCACGTCTGCATGGATTATGAGCCGTTCCGCGTCGCCTATACCGCTGGCCAGCCCTATGTCGGCGCCACGCTGTCGATGTTCCCGGCGCCGGACAGCCATGGCGGCATGGGCAACTTCATCGCCTGGGACAACACCACCGGCACCATCAAATGGTCGCTGCCCGAGCAGTTCTCGGTCTGGTCGGGGGCGCTGGCCACCGCGGGTGACGTGGTCTTCTACGGCACGCTCGAGGGCTATCTGAAGGCGGTGGATTCCGAAACCGGGGCCGAGCTCTACAAGTTCAAGACCCCCTCGGGCATCATCGGCAACGTCATGACCTATGAGCATGGCGGCAAGCAGTATATCGGCATCCTGTCGGGCGTCGGCGGCTGGGCCGGGATCGGTCTTGCGGCCGGCCTGACCAACCCCAATGACGGGCTTGGCGCCGTGGGCGGCTATGCGGCGCTTAGCGACTATACCGAACTTGGCGGCCAGCTGACGGTCTTTGAACTGCCGGGCGCGCCCAGCGGCGGTTAATACTTTCGGCCCATAATCGCAAAACAACACAAGGAAAGAGCCGCCCCAGCGATAGACTGGGGCGGTTCTGTCTGAGGAAACGAGCAGCGGAGGAAAATATGAAAGCCATCACCAGCCTTGCAGCGCTGAGCATCTGCGCCTGCATGGCCGGCGCAGCCATTGCGCAGGATCAGGCCAAGCCCGACACCCCGGCCCCGGCGGCCGAAGAAAGCAGCATTCCCGCGCCGACCGAGGCCAAGCCCGGCGCCGAAGTCACTGCGGGCGGCAACAGCATCCTGCCCAACGGCATGGACACCACCGCCGACCATATGGAGAACGGCCGCTGGTATAACGCGGACGACATCCCGACCTTCAAGATCGACGATGGCGTGGTCGATTACGCCGTATTCTCGGGCTATCGCCGCTATCACGCCGAATGCCATGTCTGCCACGGCCCGGATGGCGAGGGCTCGACCTATGCGCCCGCGCTCAAGGATTCGGTGCTGCGCATGGATTACTATGATTTCCAGCAGGTCGTCGCCTCGGGCAAGCAAGAGGTGAACGCGGCCCAGAATCAGGTGATGCCCGCCTTTGGCACCAACAAGAACGTCTGGTGCTATATCGACGACATCTATGTCTATCTGCTGGCGCGCGGCACCGACGCCATTCCCCGTGGCCGCCCGGCGAATAAGGCGCCCAAGTCCGACGAGTTCATGGCGCAGGAGAAATCCTGCATGGAAGGATGATCCGTTCTCTGGCCCTTGCCGCCGCCCTGACCTGCGTGGCCGGGGCGGGTGCGGCGCAGGTCGCCGATCTGCGCGCGCATGACGCGCTGCGGGTCTGTGCCGATCCGGCCGCCGCGCCGATGTCCATGGAGGACGGCAGCGGGTTCGAAAACCGCATCGCCGAACTGATCGGGGAAAAGCTGGGCCTTCCGGTGAGCTATACCTGGTTTCCGCAGGGCGCGGGCTTTATCCGCAAGACCCTGCGCGCGGGCGCCTGCGACGTGGTGATCGGCTATGCTCAGGGCGATGAGATGGTTCAGAACACGAACCATTATTATACCTCGGCTTACGGCGTCGTGACGCGCAAGGATGGGCCGCTGGCCGGGGTCGATACACTGTCCGATCCGGCGCTGAAGGATCAGCCGATCGGCGTCGTCGCCGGAACGCCCCCCGCGACCAACCTTGCCCGCGCAGGACTGGCCAAGAACATGCGCGGCTGGGACCTGTTCGTGGATCGTCGGGTCGAAAACCCGGTCGGCGACATGCTGGCGCAGGTGAAATCGGGCGAACTGGGTGCCGCCGTGATCTGGGGGCCGCTGGCCGGTCC
>JAGPGI010000042.1 GCA_018056045.1 Paracoccus sp. (in: a-proteobacteria) | reverse complement strand
GGTGCAGATGATGCTGCGCGACCAGAGCGGGAACCGCTTTGAGGCCGACCGCGCCGCGTTCGAGCGGACGCATCTGCCGCTTTGCGACGCAAGGGTCTTCAAGCCGCGCTATGCGCCGCTGCAGGCGATCTGCCTGCCCGATGACTGCCGGCTGCGCATCGGCGAGGACGCGGCCGAGATCGAGGTGCCGGCCGGGGATGCGGTGCTGCGCCATGGCGATGGCCGCATCGCGGTCATGGCGCGCCACCAGTTCAACTGCCGCTATCGCTTTGTCGGGGCCGCCGGTCCGGTCGCGCCCTGAGACCGGCCGTCGAGAGCGGGGCAGGGCGATTCAGCCCGCCTCAGACAATGCCGCCGCCGCCGCCTGACGCCTTGGGCCGCAGGGCCGCGACGCGGGCGCGATAGCCCGAGGCGCGATAGGCCGCGATCGGGTCGATGGCCGCCCCCGCGCGCAGCCGCGCCATGGCGAGGATCGGCTCGACATCGGTGCGGAAGGCCGCGCGCAGCGTTGCCGCCGCCATCAGCGCGTCATTCTGGTGACGGTATTCCCCCAGCGCCGCGGCATCGACCAGCGAGGCCTGAACATAGGCGCGCTGGATCTCGCAGGCCGAGACGATCAGGCTTTCGATCGGGTCGGTGACATTGTGGCTTTGGTCGATCATGTGCGACAGGTTCAGGCCGGGGGTATTTTCCAGCTCGACCAGCTCGTTGAAGACCAGAAACAGCCGGAACGGGTCGATGGTGCCGCTGTCCAGATCGTCATCGCCATATTTGCTGTCATTGAAATGAAACCCGCCCAGCTTGCCGGCGCGGATCAGCCGGGCGACGATCATTTCGATATTCACATTGGGCGCGTGATGGCCCAGATCGACCAGACATTGCGCTTTGGGGCCCAGTTCCTGCGCGGTCATCAGGCTGGTGCCCCAGTCCTGAACCACGGTCGAATAGAAGGCCGGCTCATAGATTTTGTGTTCGCTGAAAATCCGCCAGTCATCGGGCAGGCCGGCATAGATCGCCTTCATCGAGGTCAGATAGTCCTCGAACTGGCGGGTAAAGGAGGTCTGGCCGGGAAAGTTCGAGCCGTCGCCGATCCAGACCGTCAATGCCTTCGAGCCGATCTGCCGGCCGATCTCGATGCATTCCAGATTATGCTCGATGGCCTGCTGGCGGGTCGCGGGGGCATTGTGGGCCAGCGAGCCGAATTTGTAGCTGTGCCGCTGTCCCGGCTGATCCTGGAACGTGTTCGAGTTCATGGCGTCAAAGCCCAGCCCCAGCGCCTCGGCCTTTTCGCGCAAAAGCGCGGGGTCGGCCTTGTCCCACGGGATATGCAGGCTGACGCGGGGGGTGGCGGCGCTGAGCTGGTGGATGACGCCGCAATCGTCGAGCTTGTCGAAGATGCCGTTCGGCTCGCCCGCGCCGGGAAAGCGGGCAAAGCGGGTGCCGCCGGTGCCGGTGCCCCAGCTGGGAATGGCGACGCCGAAATCCATGGCGCGCCGCGTCAGCGCCTCGATATCGAGGCCGATGCGGCCGAGCCTTTCGCCAAGCGCGTCGAAATCCCGCGCCAGATGGGTGCCGTGGCGGGCGTTTTCGGCCTCGATCAGATGCGGGTCGATCATGGCCATCACCGGGTGAATGCCTGGACGTTGCCAGCGTCCACATTGAGGATATTGCCGGTCGATTTCGCGCTGAGGTCGCTGGCAAGGAAATAGGCGCCCTCGGCGATGTCCTCGGGCAGCACGGATCGCTTCAGCATCGAGCGTTGGCGATACATTTCCTCAAGCCCCTCCTTGTCGGTCTGATAGGTCGCGGCGCGCTGATCCAGCCATTCGCCCGCCCAGATTTTCGATCCGCGCAGCACCGCATCGGGATTGACGACATTGACGCGGATGCCGGCGCCGGCGCCTTCAAGCGCGAGGCAGCGGGCCAGATGGATTTCCGCCGCCTTGGCGGTGCAATAGGCGCTGGCATTGGGGCTGGCGGCGAGCCCGTTCTTCGAGGCCACAAAGACCACCGCGCCGCCGATATCCTGCACCCGCAACATCCGGAACGCCTCGCGCGAGACAAGGAAATAGCCGGTGGACAGGATGTCCATGTTGCGGTTCCACAAGGCCAGAGTGGTCTCCTCGATGGGCGCGGATGAGGCGATGCCGGCATTCGAGACCAGAATGTCGATGCCGCCGAATTCGACCGCCAGATCGGCATAGGCGCGGATCACCTGTGCCTCGTCGGTGACGTTCATCTGCACGCCGCGCACCATGTCCCTGCCGTGGCGCGCGGCAAAGCCGCTTGTCACCTCATCGAGCGCGGCGGCGTCGATATCGGCCAGCATGACGCAGGCGCCTTCGCGCAGGAAACGCTCGGCCGTCGCCGCGCCGATGCCGCCGGCGCCGCCGGTGATCAGCGCGATGCGGCCCGCCAGCGATTTCGGCTTGGGCATGCGCTGGAGTTTCGCCTCTTCAAGCAGCCAGTATTCGATATCGAAGGCCTCCTGCTCGGGCAGGCCCTGATAGGTCGAGACGCCGGAGGCGCCGCGCATCACGTTGATGGCGTTGACATAGAATTCGCCCGAGATGCGGGCCGTCGCCTTGTCCAGCGCGAATGTCAGCATGCCGACGCCCGGCACCAGATAGACGACCGCATTCGGGTCGCGCAAAGCCGGGCTGTCGGGGTGCTTGCAGCGCGCGTAATAGGCGGCGTAATCGGCGCGGTAGGCGGCGACGGCATCCGCCAGCCCGGCAATCGTCGCCTGAATATCGGGGTTCGCCGGGTCGAAATCGACGACCAGCGGCCGGATCTTGGTGCGCAGGAAATGGTCGGGACAGGAGGTGCCAAGGGGCGCCAGCTCGTCGAGCATGTTCGAGCCGACAAAGTCCAGCACCGCCTTCTGGTCGTCGAAATGCCCGACCTTGTGGCGATCACCGGAGATCAGCCCGCGGATCACCGGCATCAGCCGGGCAGCGATCTCGCGGCGTTGCGCCTCGGGCAGGGTGGGACGCTTTTCTCCGCCGAATGCAGGCTTGCCCGCCATCCGCGCCTCAAGCCATGCCGCGGCCTTGTTGATGATGTCGAGAGTGGTCTGATAGCAGTCCTCGGCCGTGTCGGCCCAGGTGAAGAGCCCGTGGCTTTCCAGCACGCAGCCCTTGGCCTGAGGGTTTTCGGTGGCGAATTTCTCAAGCCACAGGCCCAGCTCATAGCCCGGTTTTTTCCATGGCAGCCAGCCGATCTCATTCCCGAAGATCTCGGCCGTCAGCGCGCGGGAATTCACGGATGCGGCGATGGCGATAATGGCGTCGGAATGGACGTGATCGACATGCTTTTTCGGCACGTAGGCATGCAGCGGCGTGTCGATGGAGGCCGCGCGCGGGTTCAGCGCAAAGGTGCAATGGGGCAGATAGCCGACCATCTCATCCTCGAAGGCGGGGCCGCGATACTTGCTTTTCAGGGCGCGGAGCTTGTCCATGTAAAGCGTCGAAAAGCCGTCCAGCTTCATTGAGCCGATATCGCCGCCCGAGCCCTTGACCCACAGCACCTCGACCGCCTCGCCGGTCAGCGGGTCGGTCTCGATCACCTTGGCCGAGGTATTGCCGCCGCCGTAATTCGTCACCCGCTTGTCCGAGCCCAGCAGATTCGAGCGGTAAAGCAGCTTTCCGGATTCGCTCATCGACGCGGACTTGTCGCTGTCCCACAGATTTTCAAGAAAATTTCCGGTATTGGTCTGGGTCATGGATGCCTCCGCTGAGGCGACCGGCCGGGGCCGCCTTGCTGTTTCGGATACACGCCCGTCCGGGCCAGCGTCAATCAATTTCAATCATAAACGCGCATTGTGCAGGCGCAGAATGACTTTCTGCGATTGAAAATGATTGACAATGCTTGAAGCGGATGGAAGCCTTGCGCGATATGCAGGGGGCGACATGCTGGAAACCGAACGCCATCGGATTATCCTCTCGGCGGTGCAGGAACGGCCGGTGGTCACGGTGGCCGATCTTTGCGCGCTTACCGGCGCATCCGAGGCGACGGTGCGGCGCGACATCGCGCAGTTGCATATGATGAAGAAGCTGCGGCGCGTGCGGGGCGGGGCCGAAGCGATCACGCCGCCGCAATTCGTCGGCATCAATGCCCGGCCCTTTGCGGTGAGCCAGACCCTGCATATCGCCGAAAAGCGCGCCATCGCGCAGGCGGCGGTGGATCTGTGCGAGGATGGCGACGCGATCATCGTCAATGGCGGCACCACCACATTCCAGATGGTGCATCCGCTGACCACCAAGCGATTGCAGGTCTTTACCAACAGTTTTCCGATCGCCGAGCATCTCTTGAAGCAGTCCAGAAACACCGTGCTGGTGCCGGCGGGCGCGATCTATCGTGAACAGAACATCATCCTGTCGCCGTTCGACGCCGATGGCTCCAGCCATTTCTATGCCAGGCGCATGTTCATGGGCTGCCGCGGCCTTGGTCCCCTGGGCCTGATGGAGGGCGATCCGCTGCTGGTTCAGGCCGAGCAGAAGCTGATTGATCAGGCCGATGAGCTGGTGGTGCTGGCCGACAGCTCGAAATTCCGCCAGCGCTCCAGCCTGCTCTTGTGCCCGCTGACCCGCATTCACACCGTCATCACCGATGACGGCATCGACGACCGCGCCGCCCGGATGCTCGAGGCGGCCGAGGTCCGGCTGATCGTGGTCGAGGCGCGGGCGTCCGACCGGCAAAAGCGCGCGGAGGAGTGACGCGCATCAGCGCCCATCGCGGCGCTGGTCATGGGGCTGGTGACATTCGGGCAGGGGCTTTTGAACGTGCCGGGCATCGTCATGTCGTTTATCGTGGGGGTGCTGCTGATCGGGGTGATCGCGCCGCCGCGGCTTTGGGGGATGATCAGGAAATGACGCAGAAATATGCCTTTCGCATGCAGCTCAACCCGGGGATGGCCGAGGAATACCGCCGCCGCCATGACGCGATCTGGCCCGAACTGGTGACGCTGCTGCATCAGGCCGGGATCAGCGATTACTCGATCCATCTGGACCCGGAAACCAATGCGCTGTTTGGCATGCTGTCGCGGCCTGCGGATCACCGCATGGACGATCTGCCCCTTGATCCGGTGATGCGGCGCTGGTGGGCGCATATGGCCGATATCATGGTGACGCATCCGGACGGGGCGCCGGTGGCGGTGCCG
Organism: Paracoccus sp. (in: a-proteobacteria); assembly: GCA_018056045.1. Classification (GTDB taxonomy): domain Bacteria; phylum Pseudomonadota; class Alphaproteobacteria; order Rhodobacterales; family Rhodobacteraceae; genus Paracoccus. The sequence goes on along the minus strand of JAGPGI010000042.1, from coordinate 6,952 downwards.
CTGATCCCGATGTTCTACCTGGCGTGATCCGGCCATGACCCGCATTGCCGTCATCGACATCGGCAAGACCAACGCGAAACTGGCGCTGGTCGAGGGCGAGACGCTGGACGAGATCGCCGTCGTCACACGCCCCAACCGCGTGTTGCCCGGCCCGCCCTGGCCGCATTTCGACCTTGAGGGGCATTGGGATTTCTTCCTGCACCATCTGGCCGAATTCCACGCCCGCCACGGCATCGACGCGATATCGGTGACCACGCATGGCGCCTCATGCGTGGTCCTGGACGGCAAGGGTGGGTTGGCCGCGCCGATGCTGGATTACGAACATCCCGGCCCGAACGATCTGGCGGCGGAGTATGACGCGATCCGCCCGGATTTCGCGCAGACCGGCGCGCCGCGCCTGCCGATGGGGCTGAATGTGGGGGCGCAGCTGCATTGGCTTATGCATCAGGATCCGGGGCTGGCCGCGCGGCTGGGCCATGTGCTGACCTATCCGCAATATTGGGGCTGGCGCCTGACCGGAGAGCTGGCCAGCGATGTGACCTCGCTGGGTTGCCACACCGATCTGTGGGACCCGTGGCGGGGGCAGTTTTCGGATCTGGTCGAAAGGCTGGGGCTGGCGGGAAAGATGGCCCCGGCGCGGCGGGCCAATGACGTGCTGGGGCGGCTGCGACCGGATCTGGCGGCGCGGGCGGGGCTGCGCGCGGATACGCCGGTCGCGGTCGGCATCCATGACAGCAATGCCTCGCTTTACCCCTATGTGCTGGGGCGGCGGGGGGCGTTTTCGGTCATTTCGACCGGGACATGGGTGGTCTCGATGGCGATGGCGGGGGATGCGGTGGCGCTGGACCCGGCGCGCGATGTGCTGGTCAATGTGAACGCGCTGGGACAGCCGGTGCCCTCGGCCCGCTTCATGGGCGGGCGCGAATATGAGCTGATCCGCAAGGGCGACGCCAGCCCCGCGACCGAGGCCGACCGCGCCGCAATCCTGCGGGCGGGGGCGATGATCCTGCCGGCGGTCGAGCCGGGATCGGGGCCGTTTCAGGGTCGCGCCATGCGCTGGACCGCCGCGCCGGGGACCGGCGGCGAACGCATGGCGGCGCTGTCATGGTATCTGGCGCTGATGACCGATACCTGTCTGGGCCTGACCGGCGCGCGCGGTCCCGCGATCATCGAGGGCCCCTTTGCCCGCAACCCCGATTATTGCGCCATGCTGGCCACGCTGCGTCCCGAGGGGGTCGAGATCGCATCCTCGGCCACCGGCACCTCGGCGGGCGCGGCGATGCTTTGCGTCAAGGCGGCCTCGGCGCCGCAGACCCGTGCGGTCGCGCCCGATCCGCGCCTTGCCGACTATGCCGCGCGCTGGCGGGCGACGCTCTAGCCGGGCGGCATGCCCGGAGGGATTGCGGTCTGGACATCGGTGGCGGTTTCATGCGCTCTGGCGGGCATGACCAAACGCCGCGCCACGCTTTTGCTGTGCCTGACCGTCATTTGCGGCATGTCGCCATGGTTCGCGACCGGGGCTGCGGTGATGGACATCGCCCGCGAGCGCGGCATCAGCCCCGGCTTGCAGGCGCTGCTGTCATCGGCGGTGCAGACGGGTTTCGTGCTGGGCGCCTTTGGCTTTGCGGTGACCGGCATCGCCGACCGCTTCGATCCGCGCCGGGTGATGATGCTGGCGGCGCTGATCAATGCGCTGAGCACCGCCGCGCTGCTGGTGATCGCGCCGGGCACGCCCGCCTCGGTCGCGCTGCGGCTGGCGACCGGCATCGGCTTTGCCGGCATCTATCCGGTGGGCATGAAGATCATGGTCGGCTGGGGCCGCGATGATCGCGGGCTGTTGGTGGGCATGCTGGTGGGGGCGGTGACGCTTGGCTCGGCGCTGCCGCATCTGGCGGCGTTCCTTGGCGGCGCGGAATGGCGCGTGGTTGTGGGGGCGGCGGCGCTGGCCTCGTTGCTGGCGGCGGCGCTGGCGCCCTGCCTTGCCATCGGCCCCGATCACGCGCAGGCGCTGGCATTCGATCCGCGCGCGATCCGGCTGCTCTGGACCGACCGCAATATCCGCGCCGCGACCGGCGGCTATCTTGGCCATATGTGGGAGCTTTATGCCCTGTGGTCATGGATCGGCGTCATCGCCGCGACCAGCTATGGCGCCCATATGCCGGGTCCGGGGGCCGAGCGGCTGGCGGCGCTGACCGCCTTTGCCAGCATCGCCCTTGGGGCGTTCTTCTGCGTGCCGGCGGGCTGGCTTGCGGACCGCCATGGCAAGGCGCGGATCGCCGCCGGGGCGATGTGGCTGTCGGGGGGCGCCGCGCTGGCGACGGCGGCGGCTTTTGGCGGGCCGGTCTGGCTGGTCATGCTGCTGTTGCTGGTCTGGGGCGCAGCCATCGTTCCTGACAGCGCGCAATTCTCGGCGCTGATCGCCGATCATGCGCCGCCGCATCTGGTCGGCAGCCTGATGGCCATGCAGACCGCGCTGGGATTTGCGCTGACGGTGCTGACCGTGCAACTGACGCCGCTGCTTGCGGCGGCGGTGGGCTGGCCGGTGACGCTGGCGGTGATGGCCCTTGGCCCCGCCTTCGGCATCCGGGCGCTGCGTCAGGTCCGGGGGCGGCGCTGACCCGTGCGGTCAGAGAAAATCGTCGCGGCGCGGGGTGAAGGTGTCGATCAGCTCGCCCGCCTCGATGCATTCGCAGCCATGCACGACCTGCGGGCCGATCACCAGACTGTCGCCCGGCTTCAGGTCATGGGCCACGCCGTCGCGGAAAAACCGGAACCGGCCGCGCGCGACATAGGTCGATTGCACATGCGGATGGCTGTGCAGCGCGCCAGTGGCGCCGGCCTGAAAGCGAAACGAGACCACCATCAGTTCGGGCGAATGCGACAGGACCTGACGCTCGACGCCGGCATCGGGACGGGCGACCGGATAGACGGGCAGGGACATGGCGGATCTCCTTGGCTGGTGGTTTTGTAAAGCACGGGGGCTGGCGGCGGACAAGCGCCCGGGCCGGTGGCGACTTGACAAAAGCCGTGTGATTTGACCCCTCTGTGCGGGCACCGGGCCAAAGGGCACCGGCATTTCCCATCCGACCACACAGGAGCCTTTGATGACCTTCACCCCCCATGGCAAGCACCTTATCGCCGGCGACTGGGTTGGCGGCGCAGAGACGTTCCGGTCGGAGCCGGCGCATGGTCCGGCGCATGATTTCGCCGTCGGCACCGTCGATCTGGTGGATCGCGCCTGCGCGGCGGCCGAGGACGCCTTCTGGTCCTATGGCTATTCCACCCGCGAGACCCGCGCCGATTTCCTCGACGCCATCGCCAACGAGATCGAGGCCCGCGCCGAGGCCATCACCCAGATCGGCAGTCAGGAAACCGGCCTGCCCGAGGCCCGCCTGCAGGGCGAGCGTGGCCGCACCGTGGGCCAGTTGCGGCTGTTCGCCAGCCATATCCGCAAGGGCGAGTATCTGGACCGCCGCCATGACGCCGCGCTGCCCGACCGCCAGCCGCTGCCGCGCCCCGATATCCGGCTGATGGAACGTCCCATCGGCCCGGTCGCGGTCTTTGGCGCCTCGAATTTCCCCTTGGCGTTTTCGACCGCGGGCGGCGACACCGCCGCCGCGCTGGCCGCCGGCTGCCCGGTCGTGGTCAAGGGCCATTCCGCCCATCCCGGCACCGGCGAGATCGTCGCCGAGGCCATTCACGCGGCGATCAGGTCCTGCAACCTGCATCCCGGCGTCTTCAGCCTGATTCAGGGCGGGCGGCGCGACGTCGGCTCGGCGCTGGTGACGCATCCGCTGATCAAGGCGGTGGGCTTTACCGGCTCTCTGGCCGGGGGCCGGGCGCTTTTTGATCTCTGTGCGGCGCGCCCCGAGCCGATCCCCTTCTTTGGCGAGCTGGGCTCGGTCAACCCGATGTTCCTGCTGCCCGAGGCCATGGCCGCGCGGGCCGAGGCGCTGGGTCAGGGCTGGGCCGGCTCGCTGACCATGGGCGCGGGGCAGTTCTGCACCAATCCCGGCATCGCCGTGGTGCTGGACGGCGCCGATGCCGACCAGTTCGTCGCCGCGACCACTGCCGCGCTGGAAAAGGTCGGCCCGCAGACCATGCTGACCGATGGCATCGCCAAAGCCTATCGCGACGGCAAGGAGCGTTTCGAGACGCGCAATGCCGTGCGCAAGGTCCATACCACCCCCTCGGCCGGGCGCGAGGCCAGCCCGAACCTCTATGAGACCACCGCCGACGCCTATCTTCAGGATCACGCGCTTGGCGAAGAGGTTTTCGGTCCGCTGGGTCTGATCGTGCGCGTGGGCTCGGTCGACGAGATGGCGCGGCTGGCGCGCGGTTTCGAGGGGCAGTTGACCGCGACGCTGCATATGGACGCGGGCGATCTGGGCGACGCGCAGAAGCTCTTGCCGATCCTTGAGCGCAAGGCCGGGCGGGTGCTGGTCAACGGCTTCCCGACCGGGGTCGAGGTCTGCGACGCCATGGTTCATGGCGGGCCTTACCCGGCCTCGACCAATTTCGGCGCGACCTCGGTCGGGACCATGGCGATCCGCCGTTTCCTGCGCCCGGTCAGCTATCAGAACTTTCCCGAAGGCCTGCTGCCCGCCGACCTGCAATGACGGTTCTGGCCGGCGGGGAAACCCGCCGGCGCCGGGCCGCGGTCAGAGCATCCACTCGATCGGCAGCACCCCCATCACCGTCAGCGTGACCTGCTGGAACAGGGTCGCGCCCGGTTCCTGCTGCCAGGTCAGGACCTTGCCCGAGGGCTCGGTCTCAAGCCACATCATGCGGTCGTCGGCGGTCAGTTCGGGGCGGTAGCTGACCTTGTCCAGCGGCCCGTCAAAGCCTGTGCTGACCTCTTTGGCCATGGTCGGGCTGTCGATCAGGAAGCCCATCTCGCAGTTCAGCATGGCCGAGCGCGGATCGAAATTGAACGATCCGATGAAGACGCGCTTTTCATCGACGGCGAAGGTCTTGGCATGCAGGCTGGCGCCCGAAAGCCCCAGCGGCTTCAACTGTGTCTCGGATCCCGGGGCGGCGCCGCCGCGCAGCTTCAGCTCATAAAGATGGACGCCGGATTCCAGCAGTTCGCGGCGGTATTTGGTATAGCCGGAATGGACCAGCAGCACGTCGGTGGTGTTAAGCGCATTGGTCAGGATATTGACCTGCTTGCCCGACCGCGCCAGCCCGTCGAAAAACGCCGTGCCCTGCTTGCCGGGGATGAAATAGGCCGAGACCAGATCCAGCCGTTTCTCGACCTGGCCAAGGATCTCGGCCAGACGGGTGATCATCAGCTGGTCGCGCCGGGCAATGCCCAGACCCTTGACCGGATCGTCGGCCACAAGCTGAACCTGCGTCCATTCCAGCTGCACGTCGCCCCTGGCGAAACGGCTGGCGCTGTTTTCCAGAACGTCCAGCAACTCCTTGGCCTCGGCGCTGTTCCTGACCTCGGCGACGCGGGCGTCAAAGCCGGCGCGGTCGCCCTCGCCGGGGATGATGTTTTCGATCTCGAAGACCGAGGCGGCGTTCCAGTACTGGTCAAAGACCTCCATGGTCCGGGGCACGATGCTGCCGATCGCCAGCGCGTCCATATCGACATAGAAGGCCTCGCCGATCTGGAAATATTCATTGCCGATATTGCGCCCGCCGATGATGGCGGCGGCCCCGTCCACGATCATCGACTTGTTGTGCATGCGCCGGTTCATGCGCATGAAATCAATGGCATAGCCCGCCATCTTGGGGCTGCGGATGGTCGAGGGATTGAAAAGCCGGATCTCGAAATTCTCGTCCCGGTTCAGCGCGGCCATGAAGCCGTCCAGCCCCGGCACGCCATTGTCGTCAAGCAGCAGCCGCACCCGCACCCCGCGCTTGGCGGCGCGGTCCAGCGCCTCCAGCAGCAGGATCCCCGAAGTGTCGTCGTGCCAGATGTAATATTGCGCATCGACCGAGGATTGCGCCTCGTCGATCAGCGCGAGGCGGCTGGCCAGCGCATCATGGCCATGGGCCAGCGGCATGACGCCCGAAAGGCCGGGATGGGTCTCCTGTGCGGCCAGCACGCGCTGACCAAGCGGGGTCCCGGCGCTGATCGGCAGCGCCGTCTCGGGCGGGCGCTGCGAGATGTCGGGCAAAGGAAAGATCAGCCGCGCGATGAAGATCGCCGCCACAAGGACGATCACGACTGCCAGCAGCCCCCGGAAAATGCGCAACATCTATGCCTCCATCCGCGCCGGAACGGGCTGATGCCCCCGGCAAACCCTTTGAAAACCCGGGGATTCGCCCCAACTTGTCGCCGGCCCGGTGGCCGCCGCATTGAACCGATGCCATGCGCGAAACGGGGACCCGCGCCGCAACCATCATGAAACCGCCGGCAAAGTGCAAATCCCAAATGTCGATATCTGCAATGAGGCCCCCGCCGCCCCTTGTTCTTTTTCGATCCGAGCCATAGAACGCCCCGGTAAATCTGGCGATACTGGGGGCATGAAATGCCGCTTCTGGTGATGAAATTCGGCGGCACTTCGGTGGCCGACCTGGACCGCATCAAGAATGCCGCGCAAAAGGTCAAGCGCGAGGTGGAACGTGGCTATGACGTGATCGTCATCGTCAGCGCCATGTCGGGCAAGACCAATGAACTGGTCGGCTGGGTCGAGGCGACCTCGCCCCTGTTCGACGCGCGCGAATATGACGCGGTCGTCGCCTCGGGCGAGAACGTGACCGCCGGGCTGATGGCGCTGACGCTGCAGGAAATGGACGTGCCGGCGCGCAGCTGGCAGGGCTGGCAGGTGCCGATCAACACCACCGCCCAGCATTCCTCCGCGCGCTTTGTCGACATTCCGCGCAGGAATATCGACCAGAAATTCGCCGAAGGCTTCAAGGTCGCGGTGGTCGCGGGCTTTCAGGGCATCGGCCCGGACGGCCGCGTGACCACGCTGGGCCGGGGCGGTTCGGACACCAC
>JAGPGI010000342.1 GCA_018056045.1 Paracoccus sp. (in: a-proteobacteria) | reverse complement strand
TGGTGGCAGACCGAAACCGGCTGGGCCATCGCCGCGAACCCGATCGGGATCGAGGTGATGCCGACCAAGCTGGGCAGCCCCTCGGTCCCCATGCCCGGCTATGACGTGCAGGTGCTGGACGAGGGCGGCAATCCCGTGCCGCGCGGCACGCTGGGTGCCATCACCATCAAGCTGCCCCTGCCCCCCGGCACCTTGCCGACGCTGTGGAATGCCGAAGCCCGGTTCCGCAAAAGCTATCTCGACCATTTCCCCGGCTATTACGAGACGGGCGACGCCGGCTATGTCGACGAGGACGGCTATCTTTATATCATGGCGCGGACCGATGATGTCATCAACGTCGCCGGCCATCGCCTCTCGACCGGCGCCATGGAGGAGGTTCTGGCCAGCCACCCGGCGGTCGCCGAATGCGCGGTGATCGGGGTCGCCGACAGCCTCAAGGGCCAGTCTCCGCTGGGTTTCCTGTGCCTCAAGGCCGGGGTCACCACGCCCCATGATCAGGTGGTCAAAGAGGTGGTCAGGTTGGTGCGTGACAAGATCGGCCCGGTCGCGGCCTTCAAGTCCGCCTGCGTGGTCGATCGTCTGCCCAAGACCCGCTCGGGCAAGATCCTGCGCGCCACCATGGCCAAGATCGCCGATGGCGAGGAGTTCAAGATGCCCGCCACCATCGACGATCCGGCGGTTCTGGACGAAATCCGCGCCGCACTGACATTGCTCGACTATCCGAATGCGGGTAAGTCCTGATCCGGACTGCCGCGAAGCGTTTGCGTTTCGCGGCCCCTGATCATGGATGACCAATGCAGACTGCCATTTCCTGCGTAATTGATAGCGACCCGCGTTTTCTGACACAGGCCCGCCTGCTGCTCGCCTCGCTGCGCTGCGCCGGCATCCGGGCGGACGATGCCGGCACGGTTCTGGTCGTGCATGTCCCCGAAGCCATGGCCGATGCCCCGGAACTGGGGCCGTTGCGCGAATTGGGCGCGGTGATCCAGCCCTATGAGGCCTTTGCCAGCGGCGCCGGCGCCTATTGCAACAAGCTGGTGCAGCTTGAGACCAAGGCCTTGCTCGAGGCCGACCGGGTGCTGCTTCTGGATGCGGATATGCTGTTCCTGCACGATCCGCGACCGCTTTTCGACGCGGAGGCGGTGCGCGCCAAGATCGTCGACTTCCCCCTGCCCCCGGCCGAGAAATGGCAACCGCTGTTTCGCGAGGCGGGCTTTGCCGAGGTGCCGACCGCGCCCACCGATTTCGAGCCGCAGATCCAGACCCCGGCCCGCAACTGCAACGGCGGCGCCTATTATCTGCCCAAGGCCGCCTTTGCCGCGCTGGCCGAAGCCTGGCCACGCTGGTCGCGCCATTGCCTCGCGCAAGCAGAGTTTCTGGGCAGCTATCTGCACCATGCCGACCAGCTGGGCTTTGCCATGGCCATGCAGGAGTTGGCGCTGCCCTTCCACCCGCTGACCCTGGCCGAGAATTTCCCCTCGCATCTGGAGCAGCCGGGCTATGCGCATGTGCCGGCGCAAAAGATCACGGCGCTGCATTATCACCGCCATGTCGACGCCTACGGCCTGCCGGCGCCGGTCGGGATCGACTGGATTGACACGCAACTGGTGGCGGCGCTGAACCGCATTCGCAAAAGCTACAACCTCGGACTGGACAATGCCGCCTTCTGGGAATGCCGCTATGCCACCGACCCGGCGCTTGGCTCGGGTCTGGGCTCGCGCGGCGAGGTGATGCAGGACAAGCGCCGCCAGCTTGCGCCGGTGCTGACCGCCTATTCCGACGGCCCGGTGACCGATATCGGCTGCGGCGATCTCGAGGTGCTGCAGGTCTTTGATCTCAACGATTATACCGGGTTCGATCTGTCCGCCCGCGGGCTCGATCTGGCGCGCAGCAAGCGCCCGGACTGGCAGTTCCGGCTGGGCAGCAGCAGCGACGTGCCCAGGGGCAGCGCCGCGCTGTCGATCTGCCTCGATGTCGCCATCCACCAGTCCAGCCCCGAGGGCTATCGCCAACTGATCCATGACGTCATCGAAGTCAGCCGCGACGCGGTTCTGATCAGCGGCTACGAGACCACGCCCACGGCGCGTGGGATCGTCTTTTTCCACGAACCGCTCAGCCAGACGCTGGCCGAGCATCCCGATATTGCCCGCGTCACCCGGATCGGCGGCTGGCGCGACGTCACGCTGTATCTGGCCGAACGCAGGCGCGAGGGCCGCAACCCCCACGACATCCCCGCCGACAAGCTCTGCGGGGCGCTGGCCAGCAACCCCCATCCCGGCCTGCTGAAATCGCTGGTGGCGCTGGGACGCGCCAAGCTGGGCTTCTTTCCCCAGACCATCATCCGCTGCATCGAATACCCTTGGGTCGCGGCACGCATGCCGCGCCGGATGGACGGATTGCGCGTGCTGGACATGGGCGCCGGGGTTTCGCCGCTGCCTTTGTGGCTGGCCCGGCAGGGCGCGCAGGTCACCACCGTGGACGGTCATGACAGGATCCGCGTGCCGCCGGCGCAGCCCGACTGGAACGAATGGGGATATCTGGATTACGGCCTGATCGACGATCACATCCGTTCGCTGAACTGCCTGATGCAGGATCTGACCAATGCCGGCCCCTTTGACCTGATCTATTCGGTCAGCGTGATCGAACATATCCCGGCCGAGGCCCGCCGCGCGGTGCTTGCGGAAATGAAGGAAAATCTGGTGCCCGGCGGGCGCCTGCTGCTGACCTTGGACCTGATCCCCGGCACCGACCTGCTGTGGGATCTATCCGAGGGCGTTCGCATCGACGAGGGCGGCGATCACGGCACCATCGCCGATTTTCTGGCCGAACTGGCCGCGCTTGGCTTTATCGTGACCGAAAAGACCGAGTTTCGCGGCATCGAAGGCAGCCGGACCGAGCTTCTGATGGTGGACGCCCACCTTTAGGGTGGGCGCGCCCTTTCAGTCGATCTGTGCGCCCAAGGCCCGCATCAGCGGCAGGAAATCCGGGAACGAGGTGGCGATCGGGCCGCCATCATCGACCGAGATCATCTGGTCCGAGGCCAGCCCCGCGACCAGAAACGACATGGCGATGCGGTGGTCCAGATGCGTGACCGCCACTGCCCCGCCCGTCAGATGGCCGGTGCCGTGGACGGTCATGGTGTCCTCGGTATCCTCGACATGGGCGCCATTGGCGCGCAGGCCCACGACCATGGCGTCGATGCGGTCGCTTTCCTTGACGCGCAGCTCATGGACACCCTGCATGACGGTCGTGCCCTCGGCGAAGGCAGCGATCACCGACAGGATCGGGAATTCGTCAATCATGCTGGCGGCGCGCTCGGTCGGGACGGTCACGCCCTTCAGCGCCGGGCTATAGCGCACCAGCAGGTCGGCGACCGGCTCGCCCCCCTCTTCGCGCGGGTTCTCAAAGGTGATGTCGGCGCCCATTTCCAGCAGCGTGACGTAAAGCCCGTCGCGGGTCGGGTTGCGGCTGACGCCCGGCACCCGGATCTCGGATCCCGGCACGATCAGCGCCGCCGCCACCGGGAATGCCGCGCTGGAGGGGTCGCGCGGCACCGCGACCGGCTGCGGCTTCAGCTCGGGTCGGCCAGTCAGGGTGATGACGCGTCCCTCATCGGTGGTTTCCGTGGTGATGGTGGCGCCAAACCCGGCCAGCATGCG
>JAGPGI010000041.1 GCA_018056045.1 Paracoccus sp. (in: a-proteobacteria) | reverse complement strand
CCGCCTGAGCACCGCGGGCCGCGGCGCCAGCCAGCCGGTCGCGAGCAATGAGACGGTGGCGGGCCGCGCCCAGAACCGCCGCGTGCAGATCCTGATCACCCCGACCCGCTAAGGGTGGCACAGACGACAAACAAGAAAGGCCGGCAGTTCGCTGCCGGCCTTTTGCATTTTGTCTGCCTCATGGGCCATCGGAGATCATTTGGCTGCTATGAGCCCATTGCGGTCTTTCGGCTGCATGATTCCATTTTTCCGCTTTCGCCGTCCTTGGCCCCAAGGATGGTACCGCCTGGAGTGACGGTTTTAGGGTGCTGCACCACTTGCTAACACCCACACCTGCAGCTCAGGGAAGTTTCTCGGACAATGCTCCATTATGCAGTCGTAGATAAACTGATCCCCAGCCCTGTGCGTGTTCAGCACTAGTTTTGGTAGGTCACAACAACCTTATCTCCAGTCCAATCTGATTTCAAACTTTCCAAGTCTTCTTTATATATGGCGTCAATACTTCCCGATAATTCAACTGTGACCTGACGCTTCAGCGCATCCATCTTAACATCATAGTCATTACATGGATCATAGTCTAAAAAATTTGCCTTGATTGGCGTATATTTAGCAGATTGAGGGAGTGGCACAGACCATTTGTTGCCACATGACTGCTCCCCCAAAATAGTGGTAAAACAAACGTTCCTGATGATACTTGAAAATACATTTATTGTGCATTGGCGATCATCAATGGGGTGATCCCAAGTCGATGCGCTTCCAGTTTGAATCGCCAATACGCGAACCGAAAATTCATACTTAACGACCCCTTGCTCGACACGAGCTCCGTTCGTGATTTGGAACGGTATTGTTTTCGTAGCTATCACATTGTTCTCATCTCTATACGTCAACGCTGACGCGGCGCTAACCATTCCCAAAAAAATGAAACCAATAATGGCAGTTTTCTTCATGGTGAACATAGTACCCTCCTACTTGCTGCTATAGTCAGCAGTGTAACGCAAAAATTTCATGCTATGGGAAGATTTTTCCTGCATAAAGTTTGACCCTGCCCGTGGGGGCGCTCTACACCTGCTCTAGCTAAGGCATAGCCGTCCGCTGGTCCGCCAAGCGGACGAATGCCGCATCCAACGGACATCGCAAAACAAAACCCCCGAAGCTTTCGCCCCGGGGGTCTGGATCACTGTCCAAAGGATCGCGGCGGGCGCGACCCCGAACATCAGTTCAGACGGTTCGCCACGTCTTCGATGGCCTTGTCGATGCCGGCGCTGCGGTCGGCGGCGCTGGCCTGCTTGCCCAGGATCTCGGTCGCGGCCGCCATCGCGGTCTGCACGGCACGGTCGCGGACGGCGCGGACGGCATCGCCCTCGGCGCTGGCGATCTGATCCTCTGCCGCTTTCAGGCGACGCTCGATCGACAGCTTCAGCGCGGCCTTGGCCTTTTCGGCCTCGAGCGTGGCTTCGCGCTTGGCATTGGCGACGATCTGGTCGGCCAGACCCTTCACCTCGCGCTGGCGGCGCTCATAGCTGGCATAAATCTCCTGGGCTTCCTCGCGCAGGCGACGGGCCTCGGCCAGATCGTTGCGGATGCCCTCGGCGCGCTTGTCCAGCAGCCCGCCGACGATCTGCGGCACGCGGTAATAGACCAGCACACCGATGAAGACCAGAAAGGCCAGCAGGACGATGAAGTCGGTATTGCGCAGCGAGAAGAACGGACCCGAAGCAGCCAGCGCGGGGCTGGCGATCAGGGCAAAGAGAACGCTCAGACGTTTCATTGCAGCGCCCCCTTCAGTCGCTGGTCGACCGCGTCATTGACCAGTTTCTGGTCGGCCGAGCCGCCGAAGTTCTGAACCAGAGCCGCAGTCACCTCACGCGCGACACTGCGCGCATCCTCGACCGCCGAGGCGCGAATCTCGCCGATGCGCTTTTCGGATTCGGCGGCACGAGCCCCGATTTCCGCGTCAGCATGGGCAATGGCCGCGTTCAGTTCTTTCTGCATCTCGGCCTTGTTGGCGGCCACGATCTTTTGTGCCTCGGTGCGGGCATCGGCCAGCGCCTTGTCATAGGCAGCCTCGGCCTCCTTGGCCTTCAGCTTGAATTCCTCGGCAGCCATGAGGTCGCCGGTAATGGCGCCCTGACGGTCCGAGATGACCCCGCCGATGCGCGGCAACGCAATCCGCGACAGGACCCAGTAGATCACCGCCAGAACGACCAGCAGCCAGAAGATCTGGTTGCCAAAGGTCGCGAAATCCAGTTGCGGCATGCCGGGCGCACTGGCCGCATGGCCAGCCGCTGCGTGGGCGGCATCAGCTGCACCCGCCACGGCATGGGCCGCATCGGCGCCATGACCCGCCGCTTCGGCGGATTCGGTGGAAACCACCGTTTCGGTATTTTCGACCACGGCTGGCGCGGTCTGTTGCAACAGGCTGATCATATCCTACCCCATGCCGGTCGTTTCACAATCGGGTGGGCGCATGACGCCCCCACCCAACCGCAAGGATGGCAGATAAGGATCAGACTGCGAACAGCAGCAGCAGAGCGACCAGGAACGAGAAGATCCCCAGAGCTTCGGCGAAGGCCATGCCGATGAACAGCGTGGCGGTCTGCGAGGCGGCAGCCGACGGATTGCGCAGCGCGCCCGCCAGGTAGTTGCCGGCAACGTTGCCCACACCCATGGCGGCGCCCGCCATGCCGATGCAAGCCAGACCTGCGCCGAGATACTGTCCGAGTTGACCCAGATTTTCCATATTGATGCTCCTTGAGGCTTTTGGAAAGGGTTTCGATTTGCCTGATCTGCGGTCCCGCGCTCAGTGCGCGGGATGCAGGGCGTCTTTCAGATAGACGCAGGTCAGGATGGTGAAGACATAGGCCTGGATCAGTGCGACAAGCACCTCAAGCCCGTAGATAGCGACGATGGCCAGAACCGAGACCGGCGCGATCGCGGCCACAGCGGCGAAGGCCGCAAACACCTTGATCACGGCGTGACCGGCCATGATGTTGCCGGCAAGTCGGATGGAGTGGCTGACCGGGCGCACGAAATACGAGATCAGTTCGATCACCGCCAGAACCGGGCGCAGCGCCAGCGGCGCCGAGCTGACCCAGAACAGGCCAAGGAAATGCGCGCCGTTCTTGACAAAGCCCAGCACGGTGACGCCGACAAAGACCAGCAGCGCCAGCACCGCGGTCACCGCGATATGCGAGGTCGGCGAGAAGCTTTTGGGCAGCAGGGCCAGGAAGTTCGCGAACAGGATGAAGCAGAACAGCGTCATCACATAGGGGAAGTACTTCAGCCCGTCCTTGCCGGTGATGTCCTCGACCATCTTGCGGACCATGCCGTAAAGCAGTTCGGCAATGGATTGCAGGCGGTTGGGCACGATCGCACGGCCACGCGTGCCAAACACCAGCAGGCCGGTGATGGCCAGCGCAGCCAGGGCCATCCACAGCGTCGCATTGGTCGGCGTGTACCAGTTCACCGCACCGTCGCCGAACAGCGGCTTGACGACGAACTGATCCATCGGATGGAAAACCAGACCACCTACTTCTTCTTCTGTCGCCATCGTCATTCACCCTTGTCGTCGCCGGAGTGCCCCGGTTTCCTGCCAATCTCATGCGCCGTCCGCATCATGGTCTTGATGCCGGCCACCAGGCCCAGCAGCACAAAGACCACCATGAAGACCGGGCGCCAGCCGGTCACATAGTCCAGCCCGAATCCGATCCCGAAGCCGATGGCCAATCCGGCCACAAGTTCGGTCACCATGCGCCAGGCCATGTTGGCCTGACTGAAATGTTCCTCTCCGCGCGAGGGACCCTGCTCTTTCGCCTTGTGCCCCAGCCGGGCCTCAAGCGAACGCAGACGCTCGGCGTCCCGGGTTCGCGCGGCCTCATCATGCGGCTGTTCGGCCAAGGCTCACACCCCCGTTATCGGTTGGCGCGGTGATAGGGGCTGGGACGTCATGAGTCAAGCAAAGCGATACGGCACGCAAATCATTGAAAAACATATGATTGGTGTCGCGCGGAACGGCAGGAAAACCCGGACTTGCGGCCCCCCGGACATCCGTTCCATATTCAACCCGCAAGTTAAGCAAAGCCCATGACCCCGCAGACCGCCACGCTCGACGCCATCTTTTCCGCCCTCGCCGATCCGACGCGGCGGGCGATCCTTGCCATGCTGCTCGAGGATGACATGGCGGTCACCGACGTGGCCGCGCCCTTCGCGGTCAGCCTTGCGGCGATATCCAAGCATCTGGCGGTGCTGGCGGCGGCGGGGCTGATCCGGCAAGAGCGGCGCGGTCGCATCATCTGGTGCAAGCTCGAGCCGGACGGGCTGCGCAGCGCCTCGATCTGGATGCAGGGCTTTGGCCAGTTCGATCCCGTGGATCTGGACGATTTCGAGCGTTTTCTGGCCGATGAGCTGGCCGCAAGCACCGCCAGCCTGTCCGAGGACCAGGCGTAGAAACGCAAAAAGGCCGGGCATAAAGCCCGGCCATCCAACGTCTTGCGACAACAGATTTATTTGACGGTAATGCGCCCATCCAGTTTCGGTGCGAAATCCGGCCCCTGCTTGGCCAGGTATTCCGCCAGAACATCGGCCAGATCCGGGCCGAAATCATATGCGTTCATGCCCTTCTCGGCGAGGACCTTATAGCCGTCGCCACCCGAGCGCATATAGTTCTGCGACACCACGCCATAGACCGCGTTCGGGTTGATAGGCACCCATTCTGCGCCGCTGCGCACCAGAACCTCGCTGATCCGGCTTCCGACGGGCGCGGCGGGATCCAGCGTGTATTTCATTCCCGCGACCTGCGCAAAGCGACCTGCGCCCTCTTCGATCTGGCTGGCGCCATTTTCAAGCGCCGCGACCACATCCTCGCCACGCAACTCGAATGTGGACAGCGTGTTCTGGAATGGCAGCACCGTCAGCACGTCACCCATGGTCACCGGCCCCGCCGCGATCGAGGCCCGCAACCCGCCGCCATTCTGGATGGCGATGGTGATGCCCTGATCCTTGACCCGGTCCAGCATCGCCTCGGCGACCACATTGCCCATCTCGCATTCCCGCGCCCGGCAGGTGCCGCGCTCGCCATCGATGGGTGCACTGATATCGGCCACGCGCCTTTGCTTGAGTTCCTCGATGGGGGCGGCCATTTCCTTGACCCGCGCGGCGATCTTCTCGTCCGGCTTGACCGAGGCATCCAGCAGGATGGGCTGGCCTTCGGCCTTGATCAGCTTGCCGCTGTCGTCCCAGGTCAGCGTCAGATGGCCCAGATACTTGCCATAGGCGCGCGCGGTCACGACCGGCACCTCAGTCCCGTCGGCGGCCTTGACCATGGTCGGATAGGGACCCTCGGCATCCTCCATATCGCCCAGAAGCGTATGGCTGTGCCCGCCGACGACCGCATCGACCCCGGCAACCTCGGCGGCAATCTCCTGATCGCGCTTGTAACCCTCATGGGTCAGGGCAAGGATCTTGGTGACGCCGGCGTCGGTCAGTTCCTGCACGTCGGCCTTGAGGCTCTCCATGTCGTCCATGAAGATGACCTTGTCGCCGGGCGCCGCCGTCTCGGGCGTATCCATCGCCAAGGCCGAGACGATACCGACCTTTTCACCGCCGACCTCAAGCGTCAGCACATCGCCGACCTTGTCCTTGAGTTCGGGCGATTGCGACAGGTCCAGATTGCCCGAGACGACCGGGAATTTCACCCCCTCGGCCAGAATCTGCAAACCACCCGGACCATCGTCGAATTCGTGATTGCCGACCGCCATGGCGTCAAAGCCGATCACGTTCATGAACTCGACCGTGTCCTTGCCCTTGTAGGTCGTGTAGAAAAGGCTGCCCTGATACTGGTCGCCCGCATCCAGCACGACGACGTTCTGACCATCGGCCTTGAGCTGGTTGCGCAACTCGTTGATCTTGCTGGCAACCCGCGCCACGCCGCCGAAACATTCGTTCTTGGCCTCGGTCTCGGCGTCGCAGGTGCTGTCATATTTGTTGATCGGCTCAACTCTGCTGTGGAAGTCGTTGATATGCAGAACATGCAGCGTATAGTCGGCTTGCGCGGCGCCCGAAGACAGCGCAACTGCCGCCGCCGAAATCATGAGCCAGCGTTTCATCGAAATTCCCCTTGGTCGCGGATCAAAAGCCAAGGCAGATTGGGCGAAGCACGCGCCCCCGTCAATCGACGAAGCCGTGTGCCCGTGATGACCGCTTGACGCAGGGGGCGGCGCGTTGCATGGACCCGGCATGCTGATCTACAAGATTTTCCGCGCCGACGAGTATCTGGCTTTCACCCGACAGGGCCACAGTCTGGGTGCCCCCATCGACCTTGCCGATGGCTATATCCACCTTTCCACCGGCGCGCAGGTGGCCGAAACGCTGTCACGCCATTTCGCCGGCGAAGCCGGGCTGCACCTGCTGGCGCTGGACAGCGCGCAACTGCCGGATCTCAGATGGGAGCCGTCGCGCGGCGGGCAGCTTTTCCCGCATCTTTACCGCGAGCTGCGCACAGACGACATCCTCTGGAGCCGCCCCCTGCCCCTTGGCCCCGACGGACACATCACCGGAGATCTGGCATGACCCCGATCGAACGCCTCGGGCTTTTCGCGCTGCATCGCCTTGATCCCGAGCGGGCGCATGATATGTCGCTGATCGCCCTTTCGCGCGGGCTCGTGCCGCTGACGGGCAAGCCGGTTACCTCGGCGCGGTTGCGAACACGCGTCGCAGGGCTGGACCTGCCCAATCCCGTCGGCCTCGCCGCCGGTTTCGACAAGAACGCCCGCGCCCTGCCGGCGCTGATGCGTGCGGGCTTCGGCTTTATCGAGGTGGGCGCCGCGACCCCGCGCCCGCAGCCCGGCAATCCGAAACCGCGCCTGTTCCGCCTGAGCGAAGACCGCGCGATCATCAACCGTTTCGGCTTCAACAACGAAGGCGCCGAGGTGATCGCCGCGCGCCTTGCCGCACGCCCCGGCCCCTATCCACAGGGCATTCCGGTCGGTTTGAACATCGGCGCGAACAAGGACAGCACCGACCGCAGTGCCGATTTCGCGCAGGTCGTGCGCGTTGCCGGGCATACTGCAGACTTCCTGACCGTCAACGTCTCGTCTCCGAACACGGAAAAGCTGCGCGACCTGCAAGGACCCGAAGCCCTTGGCGCGCTGCTCAAAAGCGTCATCGAGGCACGCGACGCGCTGGCCACGCGGCCGCCGGTCTTCATCAAGATCGCGCCGGATCTCGACGATGCCGCGCTGGCCGACATCGCCGCAGTCGCCCTTGCCGCCCCGGTTGACGCGATCATCGCAACCAACACCACGCTGTCGCGCGAGGGCATCAGCTCGGCCCATGCGAACGAGACAGGCGGCCTGTCCGGCGCACCGCTTTTCGAACGCTCGACACGCATTCTGGCCCGCCTCTACCGCGAGACGGCTGGCCAGGTCCCGCTGATCGGCGTCGGCGGCATCTCGTCGCCCGAAGAGGCATGGCATAAGCTGCGCGCCGGGGCATCCGCGATCCAGATCTATTCGGCGATGATCTATCAGGGACTGTCCGTCGCCTCCGAGATCGCGCGCGCTATCGACGACCGCCTTTCGCGCGAAGGCATGACGCTGACCGAACTGACCGGCAGCGGCAACGCCGACTGGACCTGACCCAAGCGGCCAGACCTCAGAACAGGTCCTCGTGGCCCAGCAACTGGTTCATCATGCTTGATGGGTCAGAGCAGCCCGCATCACCCACGATCCGCGCCGGCACGCCCGCCACGGTCTTGCAGGGCGGAACCTCGCTCAGCACGACCGAACCGGCGGCGATGCGCGAATGATGGCCGACGCTGATATTGCCCAGCACCTTGGCGCCGGCGCCGATCATCACGCCATTGCCGATCTTGGGATGACGGTCGCCATCTTCCTTGCCGGTCCCGCCCAGCGTCACCGAATGCAACATCGAAACGTCATTGCCCACGACCGCCGTCTCGCCGATGACGATGGAATGGGCATGGTCGATCATCACCCCCGTGCCGATCCGGGCGGCCGGGTGAATATCGACGCCGAACACCTCCGAGCAGCGCATCTGCACGAAATAGGCCAGATCAAATCGGCCCTGCTGCCACAGCCAATGCCCGATGCGATAGGCCTGAAGCGCCTGATAACCCTTGAAAAACAGGATAGGCTGCATCAGTCGATGCGTGGCCGGGTCGCGCTCGTAAACCGCCAGCAGATCCTCTCTGGCTGCCCGGGCCAGATCGGGCGAGCGTGCGAATGCGTCGTCGGCGATTTCGCGCAGGATCTGCTCGCTCATCTCGCGCGACGACAGTTTCAGTGAAAAGCGATAGGCCAGCGCCGCCTCGAATGTCGCGTGATGCAGCAGGCCCGCATGGATCAGGGCGCCCAGCAGCGGCTCGTCACGGATGGCGACCCGTGCTTCGCATTGGATACGCCCCCAAAGCGATTCGCGCGTTGCATTGCGCCCGTCGAAAAGCGGCTCGATCTTGTCGTTTTGCAAAGTCATCACGGCTGCCCGTCCATTTCTCAGCCAAATTCTAGCGGAAACGGACGGGCGCGGAAAGGCCGCTGTGCCGGGACGGTCAGTTCGGGATACGCAGCTCCCACCAATGCACGACCACGCGCACCTTGCCGCCGGTGAACTGACCGCCGGCCGCCGTCACCACCAGAGGAGACGGATTCCAATAGGTCATCGGCGCCGAAAGGATGCCGCGCGACCATGACCCCACCCCCTTGCCCAGGTTCTCGCCAAAGCGGTTGGTCGCGCCGGGATTGCCAAGCATCCAGGTGGTCGCGCTGCCGGTGATCGCCTCCAGCACGCGCGCCGTCGCTCCGATCACCATCGCGCCCGAGGGAATTGCCATCAGCGTCTGGAAGCCTGCCCCAGTGCCCAGCGTCAAGTCCTCGGACAACTGCCCCGCGATCATGCCCGAACCATGCGCGCCCAGCGTGACCGCGCCCCCGACCCAGACGGAACCGTCATGGATTGCGGTCACGCCCTGATCGGCAATCATGGCGCGCCGGCCAAAGCCGGGTGTGACAAAGATCCAGCCGCCATTCGCAGCAATGGCGATCTTGCCACCCTGCCCCTCCCAGCCATTCACAGCGCCTGTCGGCACACCCCAGCACAGCCCGTCGACCACGGCTTCTGGCGGGGTGATGCGGTCCAGACTTTGCAGCACCAGATCCACCTGCCCATCCAGCCGCACCAGCGCGTCATTGACGGTCACATGTTTCTGCGCCTGCGCCGGCATCAAAAGCGGCAGGCCGCAATTCACGGTGGTGTTCTCAGGCATCAATCATCCTCCTTGCATAGGGTCCCGGTCCGAAAGTGTCGGAAAGCTGGGCCACCTCGACGGCAAATGCGCCCCCCGCCACGGCGGAAGACCAGATATCTTGCGGCACGGTCCAATGCGGCGCCGAGACCTGCGCCTGCGCCAGCACATTGCCGTCACGCACCAGACGGATCAGGTAAAGCTCCTGCGCCTCGCCCAGCGGCACGTCTGGTCCGTCCCAACCATCGCCCTGAATCCGCGTCCGGCGGTTCCAGCTGATGGCACGGCCTTTCAGCGTGAGGTGACAGGGCGACAGGGGCCGCAGCCCGACGCCCCGGAACGCCGCCGCGATCGGGCGATAACTGGCATCGTCCGGCGCCCGTGTCGCCGGACCCACCCGCCAATAGCGCAACTGGTTGCGCGCCGTCGGCGCCAGCTCGACCTGCTCGGCCGCGCCGTCAAGCAGCACGACGGTGCTGCCCACCGGCCAGACATCCGGCATCAGGGCATCCGTGCCCGCCTGCCCGCGCAACCGCATCGACAGTTCCCACAATCCGGGCGAGATCAGCCGCGCCTCGGCAAATTGCAGCAACTCCCAGCCCTCGGCAGAGCCGTCACCCACGGCCAGCAGATTCGCGCCGGCCATCAGCGCCTCGGGAGTTGCGCCTTCCAGCGTGCCGCCCTTGACACGGACACGCAGCGCCGGCCCGCGATCCCAGACCCCGGGCCGCGCCCGCGTCAAGGGCGTCAGCGTCTGCCCCATGACCGATGGCTGCGCAATCGTCGAGTTCAGCCCATAGCCCCCGACCTGCTGGGCCGAGACCCAGACCGCCGCCGCCCCCGGCCAGGGCGTCGCCGTGACCGCAAGATGCGGCGCATGCGGCGCCTCGTCCCCGCGCAGCAACGGCAGGTCCAGAAAGACCGGCCAGACCGGGATCGGCGGCCGGAACGCGCGCGATGAGGCCTCGCCCTCGACGGCACGGGCCGGGCGATAGACCCCCGGCTCGACGCGGACGGCATCGACAGTGATCGCGCCTGCGCGCTCGACCCGGTCGATCCGCCAACGCCGGGCTCCGGCGCGGTTCTCGGCCATGCGGATGACATCGCCCGGCCCCAGATGCCCCAGCGAGGGCGGAAGCGCGAAACGCACCGTATCCCGCGCCACCACGGTCTCAGAGAGCCAGCGCTCGGCCATGGCCTGCCCCTCGCCCCGCGTCAGCGCCATCGCCAGTTCGCTGTCCGAAACCGTCAGGAACTCGCCGCCGGGCATCACTGTCTCGGCCGTGCGTGCGGCATAATCGCCGCCGGCCTCGACATGGGTCAGCCTGACCCGGCCGGCCAGTTCGGCATCCGCCGCGCGCGTAACCTCGACACCCTCGACCTCTTCGGCCAGCGCCATATCCTCGGGGCCAAGCTCGGCGACAACCCGACCGCCGCGCATGACAAAGCCCAGAACGCCGTCGCGCTCGACGGCATCGAAGCCATGCGCCAGCATCAACGGCTGCAAGGCCGCGCGACCGCTTTCCGAGCCTGACAGCGCAAAGCCCCGCACCAGGCCACGCAAGCCCTCGGTGTCATAGGCCCGTACGCCCGCCTCGCGGCAGATTTCGGCCACCACATCCGACAAGGGCACCGCGCCGGCACGGCCATTCAGCCAATGCCCACGCTCCCATGCGGGGCCGTCCGACCACAGGTCCAGCCGCGCCGGAAAGGCCGGAAAAGGCCGCGCGTCCCAGCACCAGACATGGGCGCGCGACATGTCGATCATGCGCCCCGCAGCCGTGCGCCCATAGGCCCGACGCGTTGGGTTGTTTGCCGGCTCGGACCAGAATTCGGTCATCGCCCGGACATAGGCCGCCTGGATCACATCGTCGCGCCGCCCGTCCGAGAAATAGGGCAGCGTCGATTCCGAACTCATCGCATCAAGGAACTTGTTGGGCTGGTTCGTGCCCTTGTCCAGCGCCGCACAACCCATCTCGGTGAACCAGACCGGCTTTGATCCGGGCACCCAATCCGTCGCCTGCGCCCGGCGAATGCCGCCCACCCGCTCATGGTGGTGACGTGACCACCAGTTGCGAATGTCCTTGTAGCGCCAGATCCAATGCTCGTCATGGGCGCCGTCATGGATGGGCGTGCGGATCTGCTCCAGCCGGTCCTCTTCACGGGCGTAATACCAGTCATACCCCTCGCCCCCGGCAACGTTGGCGCGCAGGTAATCGGGGTTGTCGATACGACCCCAGGTGGCGTCCAGATGGTCATCGCCTTCGCGCCAATCCGACAGCGGCATGTAGTTGTCGATGCCGATGAAGTCGATGTCCTCATCCGCCCAAAGCGGATCAAGGTGAAAGAACCGATCGCCGTTGCCGGGGTTATAGCCGAAATATTCCGACCAATCGGCGGCATAGCCGATCTTGACGTCATCCCCCAGAATGGCGCGCACATCCGCAGCCAGCCGCCTGAGCTGCGCAACGGCGGGAAAGCTGTTTCCCGCCCCCCGGATCTGGGTCAGCCCCACCATCTCGGACCCGATCAGGAACGAGTCTATCCCCCCCGCCGCCGCACAAAGATGCGCATAATGCAAGATGAAGCGGCGATAGGACCATTCGGCGGGCCCGCTATAGCTGATCTCGTTGCCGTCGCGCTGGAAGTGCCCCGGCTGGGCCGCCCCAAAGAACCGCGCAACCTCGGCCGCCGCCGCGGCCGTGCCATCAGGACTGCCGGCACGACCGGGGGCGGCGCTGGTGGTGATGCGCCCGCGCCAGGGCATGACCGGCTGACTTGCGCCGCCGCTCCACGGATCGGGCCGCGCGTTGCCCGCCAGCTGCTCCATCAGGATAAAGGGATAGAATACGGCCTTGCGCGCGATCAGGGAAGCCGGCCGCAAGGCCTCGATGACCGAGCCATCGGCGGG
>JAGPGI010000040.1 GCA_018056045.1 Paracoccus sp. (in: a-proteobacteria) | reverse complement strand
TGGCAGGGCGGCGACGCCTCGCCGATGCTCTCGCTGTCGGTCGCGGTCGCCATGGTCATGGCCGCCATGGCCCGCGTCACCGGCCGGCATGCGACCGCGCTGGGGGTGATGCGCAAGGGGGTGCTGCCGCGCATGCTGACCGGGCCGGTGGTGCTGACCTGCGGCCTGATGCTGGCGGCGGCCAGCGGCATGCAATTGCAGCCCTGGCATGTGGTGGCGCTTTACGCGCTGTCCGAGGCGCTGACCGTCGTCGTCCAGAACCGGCTGCTGCGCGCCAGCTTCGCGCCTTTTGCCGGACGGCGCGGCGACCGCTCGGGCTGGCGGGACTGGGTCGTGCTGGGCCTGTGGCTGGCGCCCGGCGCATTGATGAACGAGTTTCGCAAGGCGGTGCTGATCGCCGCGGCGGGGATCGCGCTGACCCCCGGTGACCTGAGCCTGTTCGCGGTGGCGCTGTCGATCATCAATATCATGAATTTCGGCGTCTCGGCGGTCGATGTCGCCTTCAGCCAGCGGCTGTCGCGCACGCTGACCGGCGACGAGCCGGTGGCGCGCGACCGCTTTCTGGCGGTCTCGGGGGCGATCAAGCTGGCGGGCTTTGCGCTGGGTTGCGTGCTGGTGGCCTGTTTCGGCTATTGGGCGCTGGGATGGTTCGGCGCCCTCTATCAGACGGCATGGCCGGCCTTGCTGGTTCTGACGCTGATTCCGGGGCTGGCGATCCTGTTCGGGCCGGGCTCGGTCATCCTGTCGACCTGCGGCCTCGGGCGCGAGGATTTCGTCGCCAATGCCATCGGCGCCATCGTCACGGTGCTGGCCGTGGCCGCCGGCAGTGCGCTTGGCGGGCTGACCGGCGCGGCGCTTGGCGCGGTGGCCGGCTGCACCGCCAGTCAGGCGCTGATGGCGCTTTACTGCCTGCGCCGGCTGGGCGTCGACCCGACGCTGACCAGCCTGCGCCATCTGCGCCAGCAACCCGAGATGGCCGGGGGCGCGGCATGACCATGCATCAACCGGCGGGCGGGGCGCTGATCCGCGTTCCGGGCCGCGAAGTCCTGATCGTGGTGCCGACGCTCAACGAGGCGCGCGGGATCGAGGCCTGCCTGCGCTCGCTCATGCGCGGCGACCCGCGGCTTGCCGATGCCGATCTGATCGTCGCCGATGGCGGCAGCACGGACGCGACGCGCCAGATCGTCGCCGCCCTTGGGGCCGAGTTTCCGCGCCTGCGGCTGATCGACAATCCGGCCCGGCTGCAATCGGCCGGCATCAACCGCGCCGTGGCCGAGGCCGGGCGCGAGCATCACCGCATCCTCGTGCGCGCCGATGCCCATGCGATCTATCCGCCCGGCTATGCGATGGCGCTGGCCGACCGGTTGGCCAGCCTTGAGGTCGCCTCGGTGGTGGTGCCGATGGATTCGCGGGGCGAGGGCTGCTTTCAGCGCGCCGCCGCCTGGATCGTGGACACGCCTCTGGGTTCGGGCGGGTCGGCGCATCGCGGCGGGCGCCGCTCGGGCGAGGTCGATCACGGCCATCACGCGGCGATGGATCTGGACTGGTTCCAGCTTGTCGGCGGCTATGACGCGCGCTTCAGCCATAACGAGGATGCCGAACTGGACCACCAGCTGCGCGCGGCGGGCGGGCGGATCTGGCTGGAGGCGGATCTGCGGCTGGACTATCAGATGCGGCCCTCGGTCTGGGCGCTGGCGCGGCAATACTGGAATTACGGCCGGGGCCGGGCGCGGACCGTGCGCAAGCATGCGCTGCGGCCAAGGCTGCGTCAGATCGCGCCGGCGGTGAACCTGATCCTGCTCGTGGCGGGGTTGGGCATTGCCGGCCTCGGCGCGCTGCTGGGCAGCGCCGCCATGGTGGCAATGGGCGCGGTCTGGCCGGCGCTTTATCTCATCGTGCTGGGGCTTGCGTCGGGCTGGATGGTCCTGCGCCATCGCAGCCCCTGCGGCCTCTGGGCCGGGCCGGCGCTGGCGGCGATGCATCTGCCCTGGGGGGCGGGTTTCCTCAGCGGATTATTCAAGGAAAATGTGGCATGACCATGCTGATCGACATTCTCATGTGCACCTTTCGCCGCCCGATGGTGGGCGAGGCGATCGAGGCGATCGGCCGGGTAAAGCTGCCGCCCAATGTCGCGATGCGGCTGGTGATCGCCGATAATGACGACACCGACAGCGCCCGCGAGGTGGTGGCCCGCGCCGCCGCATCGCTGCCCTTTCCCTGCCATTACATCCACGCGCCGGCGCGCAATATCTCGCTGGCGCGCAATGCCTGTCTTGATGCCGCCACGCAGCGGGGCGCGGACTGGATCCTCAGCCTTGACGATGACGAGACGGTCCAGCCCGACTGGCTGATCGAGCTGATGGAGGCGGTGATCCGGGGCGATGCCGATGGCGGTTTCGGCACCGTTCAGGCGATCTATCCGCAGGATGCCCCGGCCTGGGTCAGTGCGCTTGACCTGCATTCCAGCCATCCCGAGCGTTACGGCAAAGGCTGGCTCAAGACCGGCAACAGCGGCAATGTCGCGCTGCGCTGGCATGGCATGCCGTGGAGCGATCAGCGTTATGACCTGTCGCGCGGCGTGACCGGCGGCGAGGATACCGAGTTCTTTCTGCGCCTCAGCGGCATGGGCGTGCGGCTGCTTGCCGCCCCCCGCGCCGTGGTGACCGAGCCGGTGCCGCCGACGCGGCAGACGCTGGAATGGCTGGCGGTGCGGCGCTACCGCATGGGCCAGACCCATATCGTCACGGCCAAGACCGCGCCGCAGCGGGCATGGCTGTTCGCGACCGCCGCCGTCAAGTTCGGCTATTGCCGGGTGGCGCAGCGCCTGCATGGCGGCGACGAGACGCAGCGCAATTTCTGGTTCCTGCGCGGGCAGTTGCACAAGGGCGTCTGCGCCGGAATTCTGGATCGCCCGGCGCCGCAGCTTTACGGTCGCGACCCGGTATGAGCGGGATGGCTTCGACATTGCCGCGCCTTGACGGCTTGCCGGTCGCGGTCTTTGGCTTTGACATTGCCGAGGCCGCGCAGATCCGGCGCATCCGCTCGCTGATCGCGCTGGGATGCGAGGTCACCTCATTTTGCCAGCGGCGCGAGGGCGGGGCGGATTTCACCCCGGAATGGCAGAATATCGATCTGGGGCTGGTGCGCCATAACGACATTCGCGGTCGCGCGCTGGGGGCGGGGGCGGCGGTGCGCCGGGCGATGCGGGGCTGGCGCCAGCTTGCCGAGGCGCGGCTGGTCATTGCGCGCAACCTCGATCTGGCGCTGATCGCGCTGACGGCGCGGCGGCTGGCGGCGTTGCGGGCCGGACGGCGGGCGCCGCCTCTGGTCTATGAATGCCTTGATATCCACGATCTGATGACCCGCACCGACCGCGTCGGCGCCGTCATGCGCCGGGCCGAGCGTCACGTCCTGTCCCGCGCCGCCCTGCTGGTCGTCTCATCGCCGGGTTTCGTGCAGAACTATTTCGGGCCGGTGCAGAACTATCGCGGCCCGGTCGCGCTGGTCGAAAACAAGTTGTGGCTGGGTCTTGACCCGGCGCAATGCCCGCCCCGGCCGGCCCCGGACGCGCGGGTGCAAGGCGGGCCGCTGACCATCGGGCTGGTCGGCTCGATCCGCTGTCAGGCCTCGGTCGAGCTGCTGATGCGCACCGCCGACCTGATGGGCGACCGGTTGCGGGTGCGCATCTCGGGCGCGCTGCATGAGCACAGCCTGAGCGGCTTTCATGAGGCTCTGGCCGCGCGGGCCAATGTCGAATGGACCGGCCCCTATGCCTATCCGGCCGGGCTGGCGCAGGCCTATGCCGGCTGCGATCTGGTCTGGGCGCAGGACATGTGGCAGCGCGGGACGAATTCCGACTGGCTGCTGCCGAACCGCATCTATGAGGCCAGCTGGTGCGGCTGTCCCACGGTCGGGCTGGCCGATACGCAGACCGGCGCGCGCATTGCCGGGGACAGTCTGGGCTGGACCATCGAACGTCCCGCGCCCGAGGCGCTGGTCGCGCTGCTCAGCAGCCTGACTCCGCAGGAGCTTGCGAGCCAGCGCGCCGCGCTGCTGGCGCGCCCCGACAGCGATTTCGTCCAAGGGGCGGACGATGTGCGGCCCTTTCTGGCGCCGGTTTCCGGCGTGCTGCCGGGGCAGGCGGCGCAGCCGCTTCGGCAGATGGCCGGCTGAGACCGGCGCGAAAAGGGCCGGGGGCATGGCTGCCCCGGCCCCGGGATGTGGTGATTTCAGACGAAATCGAAGTTGATATAGCTGAGCTCGTGTCTGTCGATGCCGTTCAGCAGGATCGTATTGCCGTCATCAAAGACCAGCTTCACGCCCTGCGAGGTGAGGACATAGCAGACATCGCTGCTGTCATAGCCCGACAGCGTGACCCGGTCGCCGCAGTCGATATCGGCGATCACATCATCGCCCCAGTCGTTGCTGGACGAGAAGGCGAAAACATCGCAGCCCGCACCGCCCGACAGCGTGTCGCATCCCGCGTCGCCGATCAGCGTGTCATTGCCGCGGCCGCCATAGATCAGGTCATTGCCCTCGTCGCCGAACATCGAATCGTTGCCGTCGCCGCCGAACATGGTGTCGTGGCCTTTGTCACCGTTGATGCTGTCATCATCCGAGCCGCCGTCGACAAGGTCGTCGCCAATGCCCGCGACCAGCGTGTCATTGCCGGTGCCGCCGTTCAGATAGTCGTCATCCTCGTTCGAGGACAGGTGGTCGTTGCCGGCGCCGCCGATCAGCGTGTCATTGCCGGCCTGACCGTCCAGCCAGTCATCGCCGCCCTCGCCGCACAGATGGTCGTCGCCGACACCGGCATAGATCGAGTCCTTGCCGGCGCCGCCATAGGCGATGTCGTCATGAATGCCCAGGCGCAGCTCGTCGTCGCCGGCCTCGCCGTCGATCGTGTCATTGCCGGAATTGCCCCAGATGGTGTCATTGCCGATACCGCCGACCAGCAGGTCATTGGCGTCGTTGCCCTCGATATAGTCGTCGCCGGCACCGCCATGGATGGTGTCGGGGCCCTCGCGGCCGATGATGGTGTCGTTGCCGCCCAGACCGAAATACAGGTCCGCACTGCTGGTCAGGTTGGCATAGTCGGCGCCCTCGGTCCCGAATATCGCATTGGCGGCGCAGGGGTCGATCACATAATCCGGATTGCAGCGCGCGTTATAGGAGCAATAGCTGCTGGAGTAATCCACCGCGCAGACGCGATCCCACCAATCGCGGCCGCCGTTGTAAAAACTGGATTGGGAATGGTGATAGCTGTAGTTCATATACGTCATGGCTAACCCCGTAACTGAGACAAATCACGGGCATGAAATTCATGCCCAAATTAGACATAACATGCGCGTGATCGTCTGTGAAATTGAAAGTAAATATAATAACTTACTGGTTTTAAGTGATAAAATATCAAGGGTTGCAATATCGAACTGATCTTTTCAGTTTTATTTCATGTATATTGCACAAATTGCGGGCGTCAGTCGGCTTCGGTCCGATTGCCTCGCCGCGCCCCTTATTCAGGCGCGCGCGCTGCGGCGCTGTCTGGCGGGATGCGCACATAAACCTGATCTTCATTGCGAATAATGGTAACGTGACCCGATACGCGGATTGCCTCGGGCACTCGCCATCCCGGTTTCCGAGCCGCGTTCACACCGACACCCGGGCCGTTCCCGCGCGTCGATCACCGGGCCCGCCGCGGGGCGCCGGCCAATGCTGACGTAGGGGATACCGCCCCCGAACATGGCCGTGTTAGGTTGCCCTAGACGCGCGGCGACAGTGATTCCATTCTTGCTGACGGGGCGTGGGGCGACTGGCCCGCCGGTGGACCGGCACCGACAGGATGTGATGGCGCGGAACAGGAAGGGGTGGCCGATGGAGCAGACAAAGATCGCAGAGCAGACGACGGAGTTCGTGGATCTGATGCAGCGGGCGCAGAATCTGGCGCAGCGCAGCAGCGCCAATGCGATGGCCAAGGCCACGGGGCAGGAGTTCTCGGTTCTGGACGCCGGTACCATCGCGCAGGCCTATGCCCGCGCCGGCATGCAGCTGGCCAGCGACCCCTTTGCGCTGGCGCAGTTCCAGATGGGCCTGTGGAGCGATGGTGCCAAGGCCTGGCTCAAGGCCTGGTCGAATTCCGGCGAGGACAGCGGCGACCGGCGTTTCCGCGATGGTCGCTGGAGCGCGGATCCCGTCAGCCGCGGCTTGCGCGACCTGCATCTTGCGGTCGAGAACGCCGCCGAGCGCCTGATCGGCGCGCTGCCGGAGGGTGACAAGGACAGCCTGCGCGTCGGTTTCTATACCCGGCAGTTGCTGAGCGCGCTGGCGCCAGCCAACTATCTGGCGCTGAATCCGGTGGCCCGCGACCGCTTCCTCGAGACCGAGGGCCGCAGTCTGCTGGACGGGTTCCGCAACCTTCTGGACGATCTGGAGCGCGGCGACGGCCGGCTGGACATCAACATGACAGACCGCGACGCCTTTGAGGTCGGGCGCGATCTGGCGACCACGCCGGGCGAGGTGGTCTATCAGAACCAGCTGATGCAGCTGATCCATTACCGGCCCCTGACCGAGACCCAGTTCAAGCGGCCACTGCTCTTCGTGCCGCCATGGATCAACAAATACTATATTTTCGACATGAAGCCCGAGAACAGCATGGTCCGCTATATGCTGGAACAGGGCCACAGCGTCTTTCTGATCTCATGGGTGAACCCGACCCGGGAACATGCCGAGCTGAGCTTTCAGGACTATATGCGGCTGGGTCCGCTGGCGGCGCTGGACGCGATGGAGACCGCGACGGGCCAGAACGAATTCGACATTCTGGGCTTCTGCATCGGCGGCATCCTTGTGACCGCGACGCTGGCCTATATGGCGGTGAAAAAGGACAAGCGCATCAAGACCGCGACGACGCTGGCCACGATGGTCGATTTCACCGATGTGGGCGAGATCGGCGTCTTCATCGACCGCGACCGGCTTGAGGTCCTGCGCAACCACATGGCCGAAAAGGGCTATCTGGAAAACCACCACCTGCAGGACATGTTCTCGATGATCCGCGAGAACGACCTGATCTGGTCCTTCCATGTCATGAACTACCTGATGGGCCGCAAGCCGCCGGCCTTCGACCTGCTTTACTGGAATGGCGACAGCACCCGGCTGCCCGCCGCCATGCTGCTGTGGTATCTGGAAAAGATCTATATCGAGAACGGCCTGCGTCAGCCCGGCCATCTGACCATGGACGGCGTGCCCATCGACATCGGCAAGATCGACATCCCCTTCTATGTGCTGGCCACCAAGGAGGATCACATCGCGCCGTGGCGCTCGATCTATCCGACCACGGGGCTTCTGGGCGGCAAGACGACCTTTGTTCTGGGCGGCTCGGGCCATATCGCCGGGGTCATCAACCCGCCCGGCAAGCGGCAGAAGTATGGCTATTGGACCGGTGACAAATATCCCGCCGATCCGAATGGCTGGCTGGCCGAGGCCGAAAAGCACGAAGGTTCATGGTGGCCGCATTGGGCGGGCTGGATCGAAGCCAACAGTCCGGCGAAAAAAGTGCCCGCCTATGATCCCGACAAGGGCGGGCTGCCCCTGATCGAGCCAGCGCCGGGCAGCTATGTAAAGGCCGGCTAGGCCTTGGATCCAGACCGGGCAGGCGCGCGTATCGCGGCCTGCCCGAAACAATTCCATTATTTCTCAAACCCTTCCGGCCCTGTCGTGGGCCGGGGGTAGGGGCTATGGATTTCTGGCTTGAAATTTAATCAATCGTTTGATTAAATCGGATCATGCAAGATGATTCCTCCCCCTCCGGCACTCGTGCCGATCTGATCGCCGCGGGCCTTCATCTGTTCGGCCATGACGGCTTTGCCGCGACCTCGACCCGCGCGCTGGCGGCGCGGGCCGGCACGAATGTCGCCTCGATCGCCTATCACTTCGGCGGCAAGGACGGGCTGCGCATGGCCTGCGCAGAAGAGGTCCTGCGCTGCATCACCGCCGTTGCCGGCGCCCCGGCCGAGCCGCCGCAGATGACCCCGGATGAGGCGCTCTGCTGGCTTGATGCGATGCTGCGCTCGCTGGTCGGCTTTCTGACGCAGGCGCCGCAGGCCGCCGACATCGTCGGCTTCATGCTGCGCGAAATGGCCGAGGACGGGCCGGGGCTGGCGCTGATCTATGACAACTTCTTTCGCCACAAGCACCGCCAGCTGTGCCGCCTGATCGCCATGGTGACCAGGGGCGACCCGGACAGCCAGAGCATCCGGCTGCTGGCATTTTCCCTGATGGGGCAGGCGATCTATTTCCGCATCGGCCAGCCCATCGTCAGCCGCCGGATGGGATGGCCACAATATGGCGAGGCCGAAAGCCGCGCCATCGCCGACCGCCTTTCGGCCAATCTTCACGCCATATTGCGAGCTGAAAAATGATGGGCCTTGTCTGTGCCATCCCGCTGATCTCGGCGCTGTTTTCGGGTTGCGCGGCGCCGCCGCCCTTTGCCACCGGCTATGTCGAGGGCGAATATGTGCTGATCGCGCCTCTGGCCTCGGCGCAGTTGCT
Source organism: Paracoccus sp. (in: a-proteobacteria) (assembly GCA_018056045.1). GTDB lineage: Bacteria > Pseudomonadota > Alphaproteobacteria > Rhodobacterales > Rhodobacteraceae > Paracoccus. Next base: position 3,689 of record JAGPGI010000040.1, on the reverse strand, counting down.
GGAGGTTCCGGTCGGGCGCGGCGACCGCGTGGCGGCGGGGCAGGTGGTGGCGCAGATGGAAAGTCAGGACGCCCGGATCGCGCTGGCGCAGGCCGAGGCGGGGTTGGCGCAGGCCGAAAACCGGCTTGCCAACCTGCAGGAGGGTCGCCGCCCCGAGGAAATCCGCGTGCTTGAGGCGACGCTTGCCTCGGCCCGGGCGCAAGCGGATGAGGCGGCCAAGGAAGTCGCGCGGCAGGAAAGCCTGCGGGCGCGCAATGTCAGCTCGCAGACGCAGCTGGATCAGGCCCGCACCTCGGATGAAATCGCCCGTGCCCGGGTGGCCGAGGCCGAGGCGCAGCTTTCCGTGGCCCATCTGCCGGCCCGCGCGCAGGAAATCGAGGCCGCCCGCGCCGCCGTCGCCGAGGCAAGCGCGCTCCGCGACGCCGCCGACTGGCAGCTTGCGCAGCGCCGCCTGACCGTGCCGTCGCCGGGCGCGATCTTCGACGTGATCCGTCGCCCGGGCGAGTTGGCAGGCCCTTCGGCCCCGGTCCTGTCCTATCTGCCCGATGGCGCGGTCAAGCTGCGGCTCTATGTCCCCGAGGCCGAGGTGGCCGGGGTCGGCCTTGGCGCCGTCCTGCATGTCAATTGCGACGGCTGCGCGCAGGCGACCGCGCGCGTCACCTATGTCTCGGACGCGCCCGAATTCACCCCGCCGGTCATCTATTCGCTGCAGAACCGCCAGAAGCTGGTCTATCTGATCGAGGCGCGGCCCGATGCCGGCGCGGCGGCGCTGAAGCCGGGCCAGATCGTCGATGTGGATCTGGCGCGATGAACGTGATCGAGGTCCAGGGCCTCACCAAGAGCTTTGGCGCCCGCAAGGTTGTCGATGACGTCTCGCTAAGCGTCGAAAAGGGCGAGATCGCGGGCTTTCTGGGGCCGAACGGTTCGGGCAAGACCACCTGCATCCGCATGATGTGCGGACTTTTGACCCCTGATGCCGGCCATGGCCGCGTGCTTGGCCATGACATCCTGCGCGAGCAGCGCCAGATCAAGCTGCAGGTCGGCTACATGACGCAGAAATTCTCGTTCTACGAGGATCTCTCGATCCGCGAGAACCTGAATTTCGTCGCCGGGCTTTACGGGCTGCCGGCGCAAGCGGTGCGCGACACGCTGGAGGATCTGGGCCTGACCTCGCGCCGCGACCAGCTTGCGGGCAGCCTGTCGGGCGGCTGGAAACAGCGGCTGGCGCTGGCGGCCTGCATCATGCACAAGCCCCAACTGTTGATGCTGGATGAACCGACGGCCGGCGTCGACCCCAAGGCGCGCCGCGAATTCTGGGACGAGATCCATGAGCTTTCCGCCCATGGTCTGACCGTGCTGGTCAGCACCCATTACATGGACGAGGCTGAGCGCTGCCACCGCATCAACTATATCGCCTATGGCCGGCTGGTGGCGCATGGCACGGTCGCGCAGGTGATCCGGGATGCGGGGTTGACGACTTATACCGTGGTGACCGATCGCCCCGGCCGGGTGGCGCGTCAACTGGCCGGCGCCCCCGGCGTCGATCAGGTCGCGCCCTTCGGCGCCACGCTGCATGTGACCGGCACCGACCCCGCCGCGCTTGAGGCGGCACTGGGCGCGGCGGGCGTCGCATGGCAGCCCTCGGAGACCAGCCTTGAGGATGTCTTCATCCGCCTGATGGAGCAAAGCCAGGACAATATGACATGAGTTGGTTCTCCCTGCGCCGGTTGCGGGCGCTGCTGTCGAAGGAAATCATCCAGATGCGGCGCGACCGCGTCACCTTCGCGATGATGCTGGGGGTGCCTCTGATGCAGCTTTTGCTGTTTGGCTATGCGATCAACAACGACCCCAAGCATCTGCCCGCCGCGCTGGTCGCGCCGACGCAGGACCGCTTCACCCGGGCCATGGTCTCGGCGCTGGAGCTGACGGGATATTACAATTTCACCCATCCCTTTGCCTCGGCGGCCGAGGCCGAAGGGCTGATCGCGCGCGGCGCGGTGTCATTCGTGGTGACCATCCCCTCGGATTTCGGACAGCGGGTCGAGCGTGGCGACAACCCCCAGATCCTGATCGAGGCCGACGCCACCGATCCCGCCGTCGCTTCTGGCGCCATTTCCACGCTGGGCTCGGTGGCGACCGGCGCGCTCAGCCGCGAGATCGGACATGAGGGCGCCCCCGCCCCGGTCGATATCGTCGTGCATCGCCGCTATAACCCCGAGGGGCTGACGCAATACAATATCGTCCCCGGCCTGATGGGCGTCATCCTGCAGATGATCATGGTGATGATGACCTCGATGGCGCTGACCCGCGAGAATGAGCGCGGCACCATGGAAAACCTGCTGGCCATGCCGGTGACGCCGCTCGAGATCATGCTGGGCAAGATCATCCCCTATATGGGCGTGGGTGCGGTGCAGGTGCTGGTGGTGCTGGTGGCGGCAAGGGCATTGTTCGGAGTGCCCTTCGTCGGTAGTTTCTGGCTGCTGTCGGTGGGAATTTTCGCCTTCGTGCTGTCGATGGTCATTCTGGGCTATCTGATCTCGACCTTGGCGCGCACGCAGATGCAGGCGATGCAGCTTACCTTCTTCTTCTTTCTGCCCTCGCTGATGCTCTCGGGGTTCATGTTCCCGTTCCGGGGCATGCCGGGCTGGGCGCAGGCCCTGGGCGAGTGCTTCCCGCTGACACATTTCCTGCGCCTGATCCGGGGCATCATGCTGAAGGGCGCGACCTATGCCGATGTCGCCCAGCCCATCGCCACGCTGATGCTGTTCGTGGCGATCTTTGGTCTTCTGGCGCTGAGCCGCTTTCGCCAGACGCTGGACTAGGCCGAGGGATGGGCCTGTTCCAGCCGCGCGTCGCCAGCCGCCCGGCAGGCGGTCTCGATGGCGGCGCGGTCGGGCATCAGGCAGGCGGCCGTCGATAGCGCATCCGCCACCGCAGCCAGCGGGGCAGAAACCGAGATCTGCCGCCATTGGCTGCCTGCGGGCCGACCGCTGGTCGGGTCGATGATATGGCCGATGGTCCCCGCGGTATCCAGCACCGTGCCCAAGGGCGCCGAGGTCGCCAGCGCCCGGTCCCGCAGCGCCAGTTCCCTGCCGTCGCGGATCGTCACCGGCCATGCCTTGCCGTCAGGGCCGTGGCCCAGGGCGGCGATCTCGCCGGTGTCGATCAGCACGTTTTCGACGCCATGTCCGCGCAGCAGCTCGGCCACCCGGTCGGCGATAAAACCCTGCGCGACGCCGTTCAGCGTCAGCGCCATGCCGGAGCGCATCTCGATCCGCGCGCTGTCGATCTTCACGCCCTTCCAGCCGGTCAGGGCCAGTGCGGCGGCGATCTGGTCATCCGTCGCAGGACGGTTCCGGACCGCCGAGCGCGCATGCAGGTCCCAAAGCGGCTGCACCGTCGGATCGAATGCGCCCTTGGTCGCGCGATACATGCGGTCGCACAGCGCAAGACAGGTCACCAGATCCAGCGAGGGCGCCTCAAGCCGCCCGCTCGCGTTCAGCCGCATCAGCTCGCTGTCGGCGCGATAAAGGCTGAAGACCCGCTCAAGCCGCGCGATCTCGGCCCGGGCGGTGTCGATCAGGCGGGCGGCATCGGGATGGTCCAGCGCGATCCGGGCCGAGGCCCCCAGCGCAATCCCCCGCCATTCCTGCATCGGCGCGGCGGCGATCCCGGTGGCAGAGGCGGCC